>CAMPGP010000272.1 GCA_946885545.1 uncultured Altererythrobacter sp. | reverse complement strand
AGATCATGATGACGCCCAAGGAACTGGGCGAACTGGGCGAGCTCGAGCGCGCGGCGCCGCACGTCACCACCGCCGACCTGCCCGCGCCGGACGAGGATGCCATTCTCGAGCCCGGCCTGCGCAAGTCGGTCGCGCATATCCGCGCATTCGCCGCGACGCCCGAGCACATCCGTGCGGAAAAGCACAAGGCGATAGAATTCGTGTTCATGTCTTCGCCCAAGGGGCTGATCGGTAAAGACCCGGTTGAGGCAGTCGAGATCGAGAAAACGCGCCTGGTCCACGGCCGCGCGGAAGGCACCGGTGAAACCGAGACAATCCCCGCCGACCTGGTGATAAGCTGCATCGGCTACCGCACCTCGCCGATCCCCGGCGTGCCGTTCGACGAGCGCGCGGGCCGCTTCGCCAACGACGAGGGGCGCATCCTGCCCGGCCTCTACTGCGTCGGCTGGGCCAAGCGCGGGCCGACCGGCACGATCGGCACCAACCGCCCCGACGGCTTCGGCGTGGTCGAGAAGATCGCCGAGGATCTCGCCGCGGGCGTGCTCGGCCCCGGCGGCAAGGAAGGCCGCACCGGCTTCAACGCGCTGGCGGAAGAACGCGGGCTCGACATCGTGACCTTCCGCGACTGGAAGAAGATCGAGGAAGCCGAAGCGAAGGCCGCCCGCGAAGGCGCCCCGCGCGAGAAGTTCGT
This sequence comes from uncultured Altererythrobacter sp., assembly GCA_946885545.1. Next base: position 1,853 of record CAMPGP010000272.1, on the reverse strand, counting down.
CGACATCGAAGCGATGATCCGCGCGCGACGCTAGCCGGACAGCCGCGGGGCCACTGGACTCACCAGTTGCGTTATGAGACCTTCCTCTCCGGAGAGAGGAGCAGCATATGCCCGCATTCGATTTGATCATCCGCAATGGGACAATCGTCGACGGCACCGGTGCGCAGCGCTTCACCGGCGACGTCGCCATCCGCGACGGGCTGATCGCTCAGGTCGGCGAGGTCCACGGCGATGCGGCGGAGGAGATCGACGCCAGCGGCAGGATCGTCGCCCCGGGCTTCGTCGACATCCACACGCATTACGACGGGCAGGCGACGTGGGACGCGGAAATGGCGCCCTCGAGCTGGCACGGCGTCACCACGGTTGTGATGGGCAATTGCGGCGTCGGCTTCGCACCCGCGCGCCCCGACCGGCACGAGTGGCTGATTGGGCTGATGGAGGGTGTCGAGGATATTCCCGGCACCGCGCTCGCCGAAGGCATCACGTGGGAGTGGGAGACCTTCCCCGAATATCTCGACGCGCTCGAGAAGCTGCCGCGCACGGTCGACATCGGCACCCACGTTCCCCACGGTGCGGTGCGCGCCTACGTGCTCGGCGACCGCGAACGGCCGGGCGCCGTCCCGACCGAAGCCGACATCGCCGAGATGGGCCGCATCGTCGAGGCTGGCGTACGCGCCGGCGCGCTCGGGTTCTCGACCAGCCGCACGGTGATCCACAAGTCGGTGGACGGCGAAGTCGTGCCCGGCACCACTGCCACCGCCGAGGAACTGATCGAGATCGGGCGCGCGATGGGGCGCGTCGGCCACGGCGTGTTCGAGATGGCGAGCGACCTCAACCGCGAATGGAACGAGTTCGAGTGGATGGGCCAGCTCAGCCGCGAGACGGGGCTGCCGGTCACTTTCGCCGCGCTGCAATCGATCGCCAAGGAGCTGCCGCTCGACGAGCAGATCGCCACCATGCGGGCCGAGAACGACAACGGTGCCAATATCGTCGCGCAAATCGCGCTGCGCGGCAACGGCGTGATCATGGCCTGGCGCGGCACCGTCCACCCGTTCCGCTTCCGCCCGAGCTGGCAGGCGATCATGGACCTGTCGTGGGAGGAGCAGAAGGCCAGGCTGTTCGACCCGTCGTTCAAGGCGCAGCTTCTGTCCGAAGCGAACGACTTCAGCGAAGCCCCGCCCGACATGCTCGGCCTGCTGATGGTGGTCGTGGCGGGCTGGACGATGCAGTTCGAGATGGACGAGGATTTCGACTACGAGCCCGGCGCGGAGGCAAGCGTGCAGGCGCGCGCAGCCGCCGCAGGCACGAGCTGCGAGGAATACGCCTACGACATGCTGTGCCGCGACGATGGCACCGGCTTCATCTACCTGCCCATCCTCAACTACGCCGACGGCAATCTCGATTTTCTCGAGGCGCTCCAGCACGCCGACGATACCGTGAATTCGCTGTCGGACGGCGGCGCGCACTGCGGCACGATCTGTGACGCGGCGAGCCCCACTTTCATGCTCCAGCACTGGGTTCGCGACCGCAAGCGCGGCGGCCGGATCGGGCTCGAGCACGCAATCAAACGGCAGTGCGCCGACACCGCTCGGCTCTACGGCCTTGACGATCGCGGCGTGATCGCGCCGGGCTATCTGGCCGACATCAACGTGATCGACCTCGACCGCCTCAAGCTCGGCAAGCCCTGGCTCGCCTTCGACCTGCCGGCTGGCGGTAAGCGTCTGCTGCAACGGGCCGAGGGCTATGTCGCGACGATCAAGAACGGGGTGGTAACGTTTCGTGGCGGCGAATGGACCGGCGCGACGCCGGGCGGGCTGGTGCGCGGGCCGCCGGGATCGTCGACTTGATGGAGT
>CAMPGP010000271.1 GCA_946885545.1 uncultured Altererythrobacter sp. | reverse complement strand
CGCGGCCCGCCTCGTAGGCATCTTCCAGCCCGTCGAGGAACATGTGGTCGTAGGCAGTGTCGTGGCCGATGCGCGCGCCCGAGCGATGCTTCTTGAGCAGGTAGGGGGCGTTGGTCATGCTCTCCATCCCGCCCGCGACGACGAGGTCGATCGAGCCCGAGGCGAGCGCTTCGGCGCCCATGATCACCGTCTGCATGCCGCTGCCGCAGACCTTGTTGACCGTGGTCGCCTGGACCGATTTGGGCAGCCCTGCCTTGATCGCCGCCTGGCGCGCGGGCGCCTGGCCGAGCCCGGCGGGGAGCACGCAGCCCATGTAGATACGCTCGATATCGTCGCCGGCAACGCCTGCGCGCTCGACCGAGGCCTTGACCGCGGTGGCGCCGAGATCGGTCGCCGACACGTCGGCGAGGGCACCCTGCATGCCGCCCATCGGGGTGCGCGCGTAGGAGAGGATGACGACGGGGTCGTTGGCGGAGAACTGAGCCATCTGCTGGGTGCCTTTCGAGCGAATTCGAGTCCGGGGGCATGTAAGGTCGCCCCGCGACGAACGCAAACGGATCGGTCGCTGGATCGTGGTGCGGGGCCTGTGGTTTGTCAGTATGCGGTTTCGTCGCCCCGGACTTGATCCGGGGTCCCGCTTTCCTTTTGGTGCTGCGCTCGAAGTAGCGGACCCCGGATCAGGTCCGGGGTGACGGGTTATGATATGACAGGCGAGAGGGCGGCGGCCTCCGCGCTTGCCAAGCCCGCCCGCGTGATGGACAATCGGTGGCAAAGAGAAACCAGTGGAGAGACCGATGGCCGAATCCCGCAAGCCTGAGATGGAAGCCTTGCTTCGCAAGCAGCGCGAGGCCTTCACCGCCGCGAGGCCCGAGGGGCTCGACGTGCGCCGCGACCGCGTGCGCCGGGCGATCGCGTTGCTCAAGGATAACGGTGACGCACTGTGCAAGGCGATGAGCGCGGACTTCGGCAATCGCAGCGCACACCAGTCGATGATCACCGACATCGCGGGCACGGTGAATTTCGGGAAGTACTGCCTCAAGCACATCGACAAGTGGGCGCGCAGCGAAAAGCGACACGTGCAGTTCCCGCTCGGTCTGCTCGGCGCGAAGGCGGAGCTCCGCTACGAGCCCAAGGGTGTGATCGGCATTCTCAGCCCGTGGAATTTCCCGGTAAACCTCAGCTTCGGCCCGCTGATGCAGGTGCTCGCGGCGGGCAACCGGGCGATGATCAAGCCGAGCGAGTTTACCGAGAAGACCTCCGAGCTGTCGGCCGAACTGTGCGGAAAGTATTTCGAGGCGGAAGAAGTCGCATTCGTGACCGGTGGGCCGGAGGTCGCGCATGCGTTTTCCGCATTGCCGTTCGATCACCTCGTGTTCACCGGCTCGACCGCGACCGGGCGCAAGGTGATGGAGGCCGCGGCGAAGAACCTGTGTCCGGTTACGCTCGAACTGGGCGGCAAGTCCCCGGTCGTGCTCGGCCGCAGCGCGAACCTCGAACAGGCGGGCGAGCGGATCGCGATGGGCAAGATGATGAACGCGGGACAGATCTGCCTCGCGCCCGACTACATGTACGTGCCCGAGGACAAGGAGGACGCCGCGATCGCCGCGGTCGAGCTGGGCGTCCACAAGATGTATCCCACGCTCCTCGCCAACGAGGACTATGCTTCGGTGGTGACCGACCGCCATTTTGATCGCCTGCAAGGCCTGGTCGAGGATGCGCGCGGCAAGGGCGCCGAGGTGATCGAGGTCAATCCGGGCAAGGAGGATTTTACCGGCACCAATGCGCGCAAGATGCCGCTGACGATCCTGCGCAACGTGACCGACGACATGCAGGCGATGCAGGAGGAAATCTTTGGGCCCGTGCTGCCGGTGAAGACCTACAGGGACGTCGGCGAGGCGATCGATTACGTGAACGGACGCGACCGGCCGCTCGGGCTCTATTACTTCGGGCAGGATTCGGGCGAGCGCGAGCAGGTGCTGACGCGAACGATTTCGGGCGGGGTGACGGTCAACGACGTGATCTTCCACGTGTCGATGGAGGACCTGCCGTTCGGCGGCGTCGGGCCATCGGGGATCGGCTCGTATCACGGGGTAGAGGGCTTCCGCGAATTCAGCCATGCGCGCAGCGTTTATACCCAGCCCAAGGTCGATGTGGCGAAGCTCGGCGGGCTCAAGCCTCCCTATGGTGCGAAGACGGAAAAGACCGTGCGCACTATGATGAAATAGAAGGTAGCGCTGGCTGCTCCGCGTCGTCGGGTTTTATTGCGAAACGTTCGCATTTCCGCGCCCTTGCGCCATTTGGGCGAGCGGCCTAGAGGCGGGCGCGAACAAACCGTCCCCCGGGAATCGCCCCTAGGAAAACCGCCCAAGGAACCAGCGTGGTCGACCTGAGCCAATATCTTCCGATCCTGATCTTCCTGGTCATCGCACTGGGGCTTTCGGCGCTGTTCGTGTTCCTGCCGATGGGCGTCTCGCGCCTCACCGGCGCTCACAACCCGAGTGCGGAAAAGAACAGCGAATACGAGTGCGGATTTCCCGCGTTCGAG
>CAMPGP010000270.1 GCA_946885545.1 uncultured Altererythrobacter sp. | reverse complement strand
TCCGACGGACTGCCTAGAGCCGCGCGACCACCGCATCGCCGATTTCGCTCGTGCCCGCATTTCCGCCGAGGTCGGCGCCCTTGACGCCGTCGGCCAGCGCCAGCGCGACGGCCGCCTCGATCCGCGCGGCATCCTCCTCGCGGCCGAACGAGTGGCGCAGCATCATTGCCGCCGAGAGAATCGTCGCCATCGGGTTGGCCTTGCCCTGCCCGGCGATGTCCGGCGCGGAGCCGTGGATCGGCTCGTAGAGGCCCTTGGTGCCGAACTCGGTCCGCGTCTCGCCGAGGCTGGCGCTGGCGAGCAGGCCGATCGAGCCGACGCACATGCTCGCCTGGTCCGACAGGATGTCGCCGAACAGGTTGCCGGTGACGATCGTGTCGAACTGGCCGGGATTGCGCACGAGCTGCATCGCGGCGTTGTCGACGTACATGTGGCTCAGCTCCACGTCGGGGTACTCGGCGGCGACCTCGATCACCACGTCGCGCCAGAGCTGGCTGGTTTCGAGCACGTTGGCCTTATCGACGCTGCACAGGCGGCCCTTGCGCCCTTGCGCGGCCCTGAAGCCGACGTGGGCGATGCGGCGCACCTCGTCCTCGGCGTAGGACATGAAGTCGAAGCCCTGACGGCGGCCGTCGTCCAACGTGCGGATCGCCTTCTCGCCGAAATAGACGTCGCCGTTCAATTCGCGGACGATCAGCAGGTCGATCTCGCGGGCGATCTCGGGGCGCAGCGCGGACAGGTCCTCGAGCCCGGCGAACATCGTCGCGGGGCGCAAGTTGGCGAACAGCCCGAGCGCCTGGCGCAAGCCGAGGATCGCCTGCTCGGGCCGCAAGTGACGGGCGAGGCCGTCGCATTCCGGATCGCCGACGGCACCGAACAGCACCGCGTCGGCGGCCTTGGCCATCTCGAGCGTTTCGGGCGGGAGCGGGTGGCCGTGGCGGCGATAGCCGACGCCGCCGACGTCGCCTTCCCAGATCGTCACCTGCGGCAGGTCGAGCGCGTGAAGAACCTTGCGCGCCTCGGCCATGATCTCGGGGCCGATCCCGTCGCCCGGCAGTATCGCGATCTTCATGCCATTCTTCCCAGGAGTTCGCGCAAGCGTTGGCGCGCGGCCATAACGTCTCCCCGCCGGTCGGCAAGCAGGTAGTGGTCGAGCGGTGCGGCGAGCTTGTCCATCGCGACGAGGCTGGCGGCGAAATCGTCGGCCGGGTCGGGCGCGCTGCCGCCGTAGCCCATCTCGCGCAGCAGCAGTGTCTCGTAGCCGACCAGCGCCCGCGCCCAGCCGCGCGCCGAGGGCGCGTGGCAGATCGCGCTCAGCAGGCCGCCGAGCGCGCTCCACAAGCTGGGATAGGCCTGCCGCTCGGGCAACACCGTGGCGGTCAGCGCGCAGGCCCAGCCGATCGCCGCGGCCGGGAGCGGTTCGCCGAGCCACGGCCCGCGGCTCTCGACCAGCTCCAGTTTGGCGAACGGCAGCTGGCTGTCGGACCGCGCGCGCAGGTCGACCTCGACGAGGTTGCCCGGGATCACCACCGGCCGCAGCCGGCGCCCGCGCCCGCCCGCGACGTAACCGGCGACGACCCCCGCCTCCTCGGTCAGCAGGCGCGCGACGACCGCCGTCTCGCCGTGCTGGCGGGCGGCAAGGACGATGGCGGGCGCGCGCAAGTGCATGGGAGGGGGCTTAGCGTTTCCTCCCCGGCACGGGGAGGGGGACCGCACGAAGTGCGGTGGAGGGGGCTCACGGCAAACGCTGCGCTGGTGGAGAGCCCCCTCCGTCAGCGCTTTGCGCTGCCACCTCCCCGTTCCGGGGAGGAACTTATTTCGGAAGCTTGGCCTCGAGCACGGCGATCTTGGCTTCGAGGATCTCGACCTTCTCGCGGGCGAGCGAGGCCATGTCCTTGACCGCGTCGAACTCCTCGCGGCTCACGAAGTCCAGGCCCCCGAGGGCGCCCTTGAGGCGTTCGCGTCCCGCTTCGCGCGCTTCGCGGGTCATGCCGGCAAAGGTACCGGCGGCGGCGTTGGCCAGCTTCACGAAGTCGGCGATCAAGGGGTTTTCGCTTTGCATCGCGGCTATCTGGGCTTCCCGGCGTTACAATTCAATCCGTGCGATCGACCCACTGACGTCTCTCCCGTCGGCATCGGGGTTGAGTTGCAGGAACTGCCAGTTGAGCACCGTCGCGAACAGGACCCAGCAAAGGTAAGGCACCAGCAGCCACCCCGCGAGGCGGCGCACGCGAAAGAACAGGATCAGGGTAACCAGTACCGCGAGGTCGATCGCGAACAAAAGGTACTGCGCGAGCGTGATCTGGTGCGCCCCGAAAAATGTCGGGCTCCAGGCGAGATTGAGCGCCAACTGCACGACAAACGCGGCGATCGCCCATCCGCGCCAACGCGCGCCCCAGGCAGAGCAGACCAGCGCCATCGCTACGCCCATCAGGAAGTAGAGTGCGCTCCAAACGATCCCGAACGTCGCGGGTGGCGGGAAGATCGCGGGCTTATCCAGGCTCTGGAACCAGGGCGAACTGGCGTCGCCGCCGACCTGGCCGGAAAGAAAGCCGAGAAG
>CAMPGP010000269.1 GCA_946885545.1 uncultured Altererythrobacter sp. | reverse complement strand
CGTCGTCGTTCCACAGGATCACGCCCGAGCGCGGGCCGCGCAGGCTCTTGTGGGTGGTCGTGGTGACGACGTGGGCATGGGGCACGGGCGAGGGGTGCGCCCCGCCGGCGACGAGGCCGGAGAAATGCGACATATCGACCAGCAGCCGGGCGCCGACCTCGTCGGCAATCTCGCGGAATCGGGCGAAGTCCCAGTGCCGCGAATAGGCCGTGCCGCCGGCGATGATCAGCTTGGGCTTGTGCTCGCGGGCGAGCCGCTCGACCTGCTCCATGTCGACCCGCTGGTCGTCCTGCCGCACGCCGTAGGGGATCGGCTTGAACCACTTGCCGCTCATGTTGACCGGCGAGCCGTGCGTCAGGTGCCCGCCCGAGTTGAGGTCGAGGCCCATGAAGGCGTCGCCCGGATTGAGCAGCGCGAGGAACACCGCCTGGTTCATCTGGCTGCCCGAATTGGGCTGGACGTTGGCGAACCGGCAGCCGAACAGCGCCTTGGCCCGCTCGATCGCCAGGGTCTCGACGACGTCGGCATACTCGCAGCCGCCGTAGTAGCGCCGACCGGGATAGCCCTCGGCGTATTTGTTGGTGAACACCGATCCGGTCGCTTCGAGTGTCGCCGTGCTGGCGATGTTCTCGCTGGCGATCAGCTCGATCCGGTGGCGCTGGCGCGACAGCTCGCCGCGGACGGCGGCGAAGACCTCGGGATCGGCCTGCTCGAGGCTATCGTGCCAGAAGCGCGACACGGCGTCGGACTGGTCGGGTCTCGGGGCTTGGGCGGTGTTCGTCATCAGGCGTCCTGCGGGATGGTGGAAAGCTTGTCGACGCGGCCGCAATGGCGCCCGCCCTCGAACTCGGTCTCGATGAAGGCCCGGGCACAGGCGCGGGCCATCTCGGGCCCGATCAGCCGCGCGCCCATGGCGATCGCGTTGGCGTCGTTGTGGCTGCGGCAGAGGCGCGCCGAGAGCGGCTCCGATACTTGCGCGCAGCGGACCCGCGGATGGCGGTTCATCGCGATGGCGATGCCGATGCCCGAGCCGCACAGCGCGATCCCGCGCTCCGCCGCGCCCGAAGCGATCGCCTGGGCGAGCTTGTAACCGTAATCGGGATAATCGACGCTCGTACCGTCGTGCGGGCCGAGGTCCGCGACCTCGTGACCCTGCTCGCCGAGCCACTGCACGAGGTCGGCCTTCATCTCGAGCGCCGCATGGTCGGAGGCGATGGCGATCTTCATGGGTGAGCACATAGTGATTCCCGCCGCGCCCCGCCACCGCAGACCGGCCTTGTCCCCGAAAAGGTGAGCTATGGCGCAAGGTGAATAACCGTTGCGCAAGCCGGCCATGCTAAGCCAGGCGCCGGAACGGGGAGGGCAATGTGTCGTCGCGAGCAGAACTGGCGCTGGCGCAAATCTTCGGCGACGACGCGCCGCGGCGCTTCGGCACCGGCTGGATCAGCGGCGTGCTCGCGGTCGTTCTCGGCCTGCTGTGCGTGTTCGCGGTGCTGTGCCTGCATTTCCCCGAGCGGCTGACGCTGCCCGACTTGCGCGGGCGATATCCGTTGCCGCTCGTCCGCCAGGCGATCGACTGGTCGATCCTCGCGGTGTTGGCGCTGTCGGGACTGTCGTTACTGCTGAGGCGCAAGAAGTCGTTGGGCCTCGCCGGACTGGCGCTGGCGACGATCGCCCTGCTGCTCGGTGCAGGCGGCGTGGAGATCGAGCGGTCGGACGAAACGCGCTTTTACATCGGCCTCGACTGGTTTGTGCTGGGCGTGCTGACCACCGCGGCGCTGTTCGTCCCGCTCGAGCGCGCGTTCGCCCTCAGACGCGAGCAAGGTCCGTTTCGCCGCGGCTGGCTGACCGACACGCAGTACTTCTTCATGAGCCACGCGCTGGTCCAGTTGATGAGCGTGCTGGTGCTCGCGCCCGCCGTCAGCCTGGGCACGATCCTGGCCATCCCCGCGCTGCAGGATACGATCCGGCACGCGCCGCTGATACTCCAGTTCCTCGCCTGCGTAGTGGTCGCCGACCTGGCGCAGTACTGGGCCCACCGGGCATTCCATGTCGTGCCCTTGCTGTGGCGCTTTCATGCGGTGCACCACTCGGTCGAAACGATGGATTGGGTGGCCGGCTCGCGGCTCCACCTGGTCGACGTGATCGTGACCCGGGGATTGGTCCTGCTGCCGCTTGTCGTGCTGGGGTTCGACAGCCGCGCGGTCTACGCCTACCTCGCGCTGGTCTCGTTCCACGCGGTGTTCATCCACGCGAACTTCGCCCCGCGGTCCGCATGGCTCGAACGGTGGATCGCCATGCCGCGCTACCACCACTGGCATCACGCGATCGAGCGCGAAGCCGTCGACCGCAACTTCGCCGTCCATCTGCCGATGATCGACCGCTGGTTCGGCACGCATTACCTGCCGGGAGACGACTGGCCTCGCGGCTACGGCATTGCCGATGTCACGGCGCCCGAGGGCTATTTGCGCCAGCATGCCTGGCCGTTCGCGCGCCGGAAGGGAGGTTAGACCGAACCGCGGATGAGGTCGGCCGCCTTCTCGCCGATCATGATGCACGGCAGGTTGGTGTTCCCGCTCGGCA
>CAMPGP010000268.1 GCA_946885545.1 uncultured Altererythrobacter sp. | reverse complement strand
GGAACGATTACTGGTGGCCGCTGATCTCGGCGACCAACAAGGACATGTTCACGCTTACGGTCGGCATCGCCTCCAGCCAGATGAACTTCGCCCAGACCGAGGGGCTTGGCTTCCTGATGGCGCAGGCGGTGTTCGCCGGGGCGCCGATGCTGGTCGTCTATCTTTTCTTCCAGAAATACATCGTTCAGGCCGTCGCCGGGGCCGCCGGACGATGAGCTGGCGCTGGCTCCTTCCCGTCGTGGCGCTGCTCGGTTCCTGCTCGGCCCCGGGACCCGAGCGGACGCGGCTGGTGCTCCAGCGCTTCTTCGGCGCGTGCGAGGCCGAGTATGGCCGCACCGTCGACATCGCCGCGGCCGAGGGCGAATGCGGCATCATGACCGCGATCATCAATCGCTTCGAGGCCGACAACCCCGATATCGAAGTGGTCGAGAACATCGTCTTCTGGCCGGGCTACGACCAGCTCACCGCGCAACTCGCCGCCAACGATGCGCCCGATCTGGTCACCATGCACGGCTCGGTGATCGCCGATTACCAAGCTCGCGGCCTGCTCGATCCGCTCGGCGCCGAGCTGACGAAAATGGGTGTCGCGCCCGCCTCGTTCACACCGGCCGCCCGTACCGCCGTCACCATAGACGGCGAAACCTGGGGCATGCCGATCGATACCTGGGCGCAGCTCTGGCAAATCAATCTCAACCTGTTCCGCGAGGCTGGCCTGATGCGAGGTGGGAAGCCGATATTGCCGCGCTCCCCCGACGAGCTGTTCGCCCAGGCGCAGCAGTTTCGCGAGCGCACGGGCAAGCCCTACATCGTCCAGCCGACAGCCAACGAGTACGCCAATTTTGCGCGCAACTTCTACACCTTCGTCTTGCAGCAGGACGGCACCCTGTTCGTCGACGGACGCGCGAATTTCCGCACGCCGGAGGCCCGGCGGGCGCTGGCGCTGTTCAAGACCATCCACGAACGCGGCTTCACCACCAAGAACCAGGACTACAGCGCGGCGGTCGCGAGCTTCCTCAATGGCGACGGCGGGATCGCGCTGGCCGGCACCTGGATGGTCGGCACGTTCGACGCCGAATCTCACACTTCCGAGCGGCCCCTGTCAGGCGGCTATGCGGTCGCCCCCTATCCGCAGTTGTTCCCCGGCCGCGATGCGACCTTCGCGGATTCGCACACTTGGGCGATGCCGCACGATCCGGGCCGCACGCCCGCCGAGCGCGAAGCCGCGCTACGCTTCCTCAAGTTCTTCGCCTCGCAGGACGGGCAGTGGGCCCGAACGGGTCATCTGCCCGCCTTCCAGGCGGTGATCGACAGCGCGGAGTGGCGCGCGCTGCCGCACCGCGCCGGGCTCGCCCGGCTTGCCGAAGTCGCGACGCCGCTGCCCAAGGACGTCCGCCGCCAGTTCCCGCTCGAGACGATCGTCGGTCAAGAAGCTGCCGCCGCTATCACCGGTGCCAAGCAGATCGACCGCGCTCTCGAGGACATGGAGCGCCGCGTGAACGCCGTGCTCGAAAACATCTAGCCGCTCAGGAGCCCCAATGCTCAAGTCTCACGTCATCGCCGATCGCGACTTCGTGATCGCCCCGCTCGACCGGCGGGTGTTCGGCAGCTTCGTCGAGCACCTCGGCCGCTGCGTTTACGGCGGCATCTACGAACCCGGGCATCCGACCGCCGACGAGCACGGATTCCGCGGCGATGTGCTGGCGCTGACTCGCGAGCTCGGCACCACGATCATCCGCTATCCGGGCGGCAATTTCGTCTCGGGCTACGACTGGGAGGACGGCGTCGGCCCGAAGGACGAACGCCCGGTGCGGCTCGACCTCGCCTGGGGGTCTACCGAGACCAACCAGTTCGGTACAAACGCGATCAACGACTGGTGCCGAATCGCCGCCGTCGAGCCGATGTTCGCGGTGAATCTCGGCACGCGCGGACAGGCCGAGGCGCAAAACTTCCTCGAATACTGCAATCATCCGCGCGGCACGCACTATTCGGATCTGCGCCGGGAGCACGGCTACGATAAGCCGCACGACATCAAGTTCTGGTGCCTCGGCAACGAGATGGACGGCCCGTGGCAGACTGGCGCCAAGACCGCGCAGGAATACGGCCGCGTCGCCAAGGAGACCGCCAAGGTGATGCGCTGGACTTGCGGCGATCTCCAGCTCGCCGCTTGCGGCTCGTCGTTCCGCGACATGCCGACGTATGGGACGTGGGAGTATACTGTCCTCGATCACTGCTTCGAGGAAGTCGACTTCATCTCGCTGCACCAGTACTTCGAGAACCACGAGGACGAGGTCGACCGCTTCCTGACGGTGATCGACAAGCTCGAGCGTTTCATCGTCGAAGTCGCCGCCGTCGCCGACGCGGTCGCCGCCAAACGCCGCAGCTCCAAGCGGATCATGCTCTCGCTCGACGAATGGAACGTCTGGTACCGCGCCCGCGCGGGCGAGCAGCTTCGCGGGGTCGGTTGGCCGCAGGCGCCCAAGCTGCTGGAAGAGGTCTATAATTTCGAAGATGCCTTGGTGATCGGAGGGGCCTTGCTCACGATGATGAACAACGCCGATCGCGTGAAGTCGGCCTGCCTGGCTCAGCTG
>CAMPGP010000267.1 GCA_946885545.1 uncultured Altererythrobacter sp. | reverse complement strand
CTGCTCGCGCGCGGCGAAGCGCACGACGAGGTGCTGACGGCGCACACCGTCAGCGTCACCGAAGTGCGGATGACGCCCGACTTGCGCAACGCCGCCGCCTACGTGAAGCCCTTGCTAGGCGAGGACGAGGCGGCTGTGCTCAAGGCGCTACGGACCAATACCGCCTTCTTCCAGCGCGAGGTCGCCAAGCGGCTCGGGCTGAAGTTCGCGCCCAGGCTGCAGTTCAAGCCTGACGAAAGCTTCGACGAGGCCGCGCGGATCGAGAGCCTGCTCGACGATCCGCGAGTCGCGCGCGACCTCGACGAGGACTGACGGACTATTCGGCCATCGTGGCTTCTGCCGGAACGACCAGTTCCGGCAGGGTGTAGCCGACGGGCGCATCGGGTCCCAGCGGGATGCCGAGGTAGAACCATGCCACGATCAGCACCGTGCCCGAGATCAGCAGCCATACCGAGTAAGGCAGCATCATCGCGGTCAGGCTGCCGAGGCCGAAGTCCTTCTGCCAGCGCTGGGCGAAGACCAGGATCAGCGGGAAATAGACCATCAGCGGCGTGATGATGTTGGTCGCCGAATCGCCAACGCGATAGGCCGCGGTCGCACCTTCCGGGCTGATGCCGAGCAGCATCAGCATCGGGACGAGGATCGGCGCAAGCAGCGCCCACTTGGCGCTGGCCGAGCCGATGAACAGGTTGAGCAGAGCCGCGAAGATGACCATCAGGCCGATCACCAGCGGCAGCGGCAGCCCCGTGCTCTCGATCCCGGCCGCACCGTGCACGGCGGTGATGAGGCCGAGGTTCGACCATTCGAACATCGCCACGAAATGCGCCGCGGCGAACGCCAGGACGAGGTAATAGCCCATGTCCTTCATCGCTTCGGCCATCATCGCGACCAGATCGCGGTGATCCTTGATCGTCCCTGCGGCGCGGCCATAGGCCCAGCCGGTGGCGAGGAAGAGCACGAAGAAGGCCGCGACCAGCGACTTGTAGAACGGGTCGAGCTCGGTGTGGATCGAGCAGTCGGCGGCCGCAATGCCTTCGCATGCCGCCTCGTTGATGAGCGGCGTGCCCGGGGCGAACACCATGAGCGTCCAGAGCCCGCCGACGAACAGCGCGGCGAGGCCGGCGTTGCGCAGCCCCTTGGCCGCACGCGCGCCGTCGTGCTCGGTCGGATCGGGGCTGGTATCGTCGGCCACTCCGGCCCGCGCTCCGCCCCTCCAGGGGCCGAGGCGCGGCTCGATCACCTTGTCGGTGACGTACCAGATGATGGGCAGGAAGGTGACCGTCATCGCGACGATGAAGTACCAGTTGCCCGCGATATTGGCGCTCCATGCCGGGTCGAGCGCACTGGCGCCCACCGCTTCCTCGGTAATGCCGAACAACAGAGCGTCGAGCTGGCCGGGCGAGAGGTTGGCCGAGAAACCGCCCGAAACGCCCGCGAAGGCCGCGGCTATGCCTGCCAGCGGGTGGCGCCCCGCAGCGGCGAACAGCACGCCGGCGAGCGGGATCAGCACCACATAGCCTGCATCGGCAGCGTGGTTGCCGATCATCGCAACCAGCGCGACGACCGGGGTGAGCAGAGATTTGGGCGCGCTCTTGACCGCCTTGGCCATCCCCGCGGCGAAGAAGCCCGAGCGTTCGGCCACGCCTGCGCCGAGCATCACGACCAGGACGTAGCCCAGCGGGTGGAAGTGAGTGAACGTCGCCGGCATCTCGACCCAAAGCCGCTGGATATTATCGGGCGAGAGCAGGCTGACGGCGGAAATCACGGCGTTGCTGCCGGTTTCCTCGTCGATCGCGGTCGGATGAAGAGCGGAAACGCCGCTCAGCGCCGCGACGACGGAAACCGCGACCAGTGCGACGATCAGGTAGAGGAAGATAAAGACCGGGTCGGGCAGCTTGTTGCCCGTGCGCTCGACCCAACCCAGAATCCCCTTTTGCGCCGGTGCGCCCGCTACGTCTTCCGCCACCCTGTCGTCCTCTCGAATTATCTATCGCTACCGGGCTAGCATCGCGAACCGTGCCTGTCGCCCCGGTTAACATTTCATGCTGTTGACGAGTTTGCGCGGCGGACTCGCAAGGTGGCGCCGGGCGGGCTAGCGGTCGGCGCATGGCCAAGCTCTATTTCTACTACGCCAGCATGAACGCGGGGAAATCGACCACGCTGCTGCAGGCGGACTTCAACTATCGCGAGCGCGGGATGCACACGATGCTGTGGACCGCCGCGCTGGATCACCGTTCGGACGACCAGGCGATCGAAAGCCGCATCGGGCTGGGCGCCGACGCGCATCGGTACGCGTCCGACACCGATCTGTGGCAGCGCGTGACCGCCGCGCACAAAGCCGAGCCGCTCCACTGCGTGCTGATCGACGAAGCGCAGTTCCTTACGCGCGAGCAGGTCTGGCAGTGCGCGCGGCTTGCAGATGAAGCGAATATCCCCGTGCTGTGCTACGGATTGCGCACCGATTTCCAGGGCGAGCTTTTCGAAGGCTCCGCCGCGCTGCTCGGCATTTCCGATGCGCTGGTGGAGCTAAAGGCCGTATGCCACTGCGGGCGCAAGGCGACGATGAACCTGCGCGTCGACGCCAGCGGCGCGGCGGTGA
>CAMPGP010000266.1 GCA_946885545.1 uncultured Altererythrobacter sp. | reverse complement strand
TCATCGAGACCGTCGAGTACTGCAACCAGATCCCCGTCCACCAGCGCCATCCCTACGGCGGGGAGCTGGTCTTCACGGCGTTCTCCGGCAGCCACCAGGACGCGATCAAGAAGGGCTTCGCCGCGCAGGAGCAGCGCAACGACGCACTCTGGCGCGTGCCCTACCTGCCGATCGACCCGGCCGATCTGGGCCGCAGCTACGAGGCGGTGATCCGCGTCAATTCGCAGTCCGGCAAAGGCGGTTTCGCCTGGGTGCTGGAGAAGGACCAGGGGCTCAAGCTGCCCAAGAAGCTGCAGGCCGACTTCTCGCGCCACGTCCAGCATCTCGCCGACGAGCTGGGCCGCGAGCTCAATGCGGCGGACATCTGGCAGGTCTTCCGCGAGGCCTATTTCGTCAAGGTCGACAAGCGGCGCTACCGCCTGGTCGACTTCGAGGAAACCCGCGCGAGCGACGGCGACCGGATATTCACCGGCACGATCGAGGTCGACGGGCGCGAGCAGCGCGTCTCGGGCCGCGGCAAGGGCCTGATCTCCTCGGTCCTGGCGACGCTGCGCGAAGCGTTCGGGCTCGAGCTCGAAGTGCTGGACTACACGGAGCACGCGCTCGGCACCGGCACCGACGCCCGCGCGGCGACCTACATCGAATGCGCCCTGCCCGACGGACGGACCGTGTGGGGCGTCGGCATCGACGAAGATGTCGCCGCGGCCAGTGTCCGCGCCATCATCAGCGCGGCGAACGGCGCGTCGTGCGTGAACGGTCGATGACGCGGTGGGCAGCGGTTTTGCCGGCGGTGCTCACCCTCGCCGCCTGCCAGCACGCGCCGCATTCATCCGAAGCCGCCGACCGCGCCGCGATCCACGCGCTTCTGGTCGAATACGGCCGCACGCTCGACGCGCGCGACTTCGAAGGCTTTGCCGCGCTGTTCGGGGCTGAGGGCGTCTATGTCGCCGGCACCGGCACGGAAGTTCGCGGCCCCGAAGCCGCGGCGATGATGCGCCGCGTGTTCGCCGAGAACGCGCTTGGCTTCCGCGAGCCGAACTACCACCTGTTCTTCGACGAGGTCGTCACTTTCACCGGCCCCGACAGCGCTCGCGCCACTTCGCGTTCGCTGTACATGGTCCCCGGCGAAGACGGCGCACCCACACCGGCGATGATGGCCGAATACGAGGATCACCTGGTGCGCGAAGACGGACAGTGGAAATTCGCCCGCCGCGAGGTGAAAGGCCTCCTGCCCCCGCCCGCTCCGCGCTGATCAGTTCGGCTGACCGATGCCGGTGTTGCGCCACAGCGCCTCGGCCATGGCATCGAGATGCGAAAAGTCGCGCCCCATCCCGAGCGGGTCGCGGGTGTTGAGTTTGAGCCTCCGCGTTTCGGTCAGCAAGCGGCGTCGCAGAGCGCCCTGCAACAGCGTCAGACGCATCAGCGCCTGCTCGAGCGCGATTTCCGGTGCGCGCAGCCGTGCGCGGGCCCAATCCTCCTCGACCTGGCCGACTCGCTCCGCCACCATCTGGTTGTAGCGGCCGTGCGGCCCGCGATGGAGCGGCAAGCCGATCCGCACCGCCGATCG
The DNA here is from genome assembly GCA_946885545.1 of uncultured Altererythrobacter sp. The sequence goes on along the minus strand of CAMPGP010000266.1, from coordinate 1,035 downwards.
CTCGGTCGCCGGCAGGAGCAGCCCGTTACGGCGAAAGTCATCGAAGCCGACCTGCTCGCAGCCGATCCGCTCGAACAGCGGGCCGAAGCAGCGCGCCGAGAGGAGCTGGAGCGGGAGGAGGTGATGGCGCTGCATGCCGGGCTGGTATCCCGGCTCGCCCATGCGGTTGATGCTGCGAAACGGCACCTTGGGCCGACCGTCGGCGGAGCGACTCCGACGACGATCGATCGGGGGCTTCAGCCGCGACATATCCGCACGAACCGGCCGTTCCCCGAAGGCTCTAGCTGTAGCGGCGAACCGTCTGGACCGACGATCGTCTCGCGCGCCCCGATCTTGCCGCGCTCGATCAGGTGGTCGAGCAGCCGCACGGCCAGCTTGGCCGCTTCGGCCTGGTCAACGATCATATCCGGCTCGAGCCGCAATTCCTGCCCGGTGAACAGCGCCAGGCCCTCGCTGTACATGCCCCCGTCGGGAGATACGGCGAGCGAGGCCAGCGTCAGGGCTGGAAACACGCCGCCCTCGACCCAGCGCAGAACCCCATCGCGGTAAAGGCCGGGCTCGGTCCAGCAGCGCGAAGGATGCCACGCGACGGCGCGAACTCCCTCGAGGCGGGTCAGCGACGCGCCGACAGAGGCAAGCGTCTTGATGATCGGCACCAAGCCCGTTCCAGCCGTCAGGTGCGGACCGGGCACCAGTGTCACGGCTTCGAGCGCGTGGATGCTGTCCTCGTCGAGGGCCAAACTGCGCCGATGCGGCGGCGTATCGGCCGGCACGCCTGGCGCCAGGCCGCTCAGGTCGAAGCTCAGTCCGCTTGCCAGCAGTTCGAGCCACACCGGCGCTTCCTCCACCCCATCGTCGCCGCGGGCATCCTCGCCGGGATCGAAGGTGACCGAGAAACCGGCGCCGCCTTCGGCCAGCGAGTGAATGTCGCGCGCGCTCGGCCGCGTGCCCCTCGAAAACAGCAGGGTAACCGCGGCGTTGCGTTCGGAGCTGGAATTCGACGCGCCTGAAATCGTCAACCCCTCTAGTCCCCAA
>CAMPGP010000265.1 GCA_946885545.1 uncultured Altererythrobacter sp. | reverse complement strand
TTCAACTGCTCGGCGCCCGACACCGGCAACATGGAGGTGTTCCACCGCTACGGAACGCGCGCACAGAAGGACCAGTGGCTGAAGCCGCTGATGGAGGGCGAGATCCGCTCCGCCTTCCTGATGACCGAGCCGCAGGTAGCCTCGTCCGACGCGACCAACATCGAAACCCGCATCGAGCGCGACGGCGACCACTACGTCATCAACGGGCGCAAGTGGTGGTCCTCCGGCGCGGGCGATCCGCGGTGCAAGATCGCGATCGTAATGGGCAAGACCGACTTCGGCGCGCAGCGTCACGCGCAGCAGTCGATGATCGTCATGCCGTTGGACGCCGAAGGCGTGACGATCGAGCGCCACCTGCCGGTGTTCGGCTACGACGATGCGCCGCATGGCCACATGGAAATCTCGCTCAAGGACGTGCGCGTTCCGGCGGACAACCTGCTGCTGGGCGAAGGGCGCGGGTTCGAGATCGCGCAGGGCCGCCTCGGGCCGGGCCGCATCCACCACTGCATGCGCACGATCGGCGTGGCCGAGGAGGCGCTCGCCAAGATGTGTCGCCGCCTGCAGGAGCGCGAGGCGTTCGGCAAGCCGATCTACAAGCATTCGGTGTGGGAGGAACGCGTAGCCCGCGCCCGGATCGACATCGACATGACCCGCCTGCTGTGCCTCAAGGCGGCCGACATGATGGACAAGGTCGGCAACAAGTCGGCCAAGCAGGAAATCGCCATGATCAAGGTCCAGGCGCCGAACATGGCACTCTCGATCATCGACGATGCGATTCAGGCGCACGGCGGCGGCGGCGTGTCGGAGGACTTCGGGCTGGCCAAGGCCTACGCCCACCAGCGCACCCTGCGCCTCGCCGACGGGCCCGACGAGGTTCATGCCCGCTCGATCGCACGCATGGAGTTCGCCAAGCATGCCCCGCAGCCGGGCAGCGACCGCATGAGCTCGGGCGACATGGGGGCGACGCGCTGATGGCGAAGGCGGCGATCCTTGAGAGCGTCGGCAAGCTCACCATCGGCGAGGTCGAGCTGGCCGAGCCCGGCCCGCACGAGGTCCTGATAGACACCAAGGCCTGCGGGCTGTGCCATTCGGACCTGCACTTCATCGATGGCGCCTATCCGCATCCCCTGCCCGCGATCCCGGGGCATGAGGCGGCGGGCGTGGTGCGCGCGGTGGGCAGCGAAGTGAAGACGGTGAAGCCGGGCGATCACGTCGTCTCGTGCCTCAGCGCATTCTGCGGGCATTGCGAGTTTTGCGTCACCGGGCGCATGGCGCTGTGCATGGGCGGCGACACCCGCCGCGCGCAGACCGACGCCCCGCGGATCGCGCGCGCCGACGGCTCGGGCCCGGTTCAGCAGATGCTCAACCTCTCGGCGTTCTGCGAGCAGATGCTGATCCACGAGCACGCCTGCGTCGCGATCGACAAGGACATGCCGCTCGACCGCGCCGCAATCATCGGCTGCGCGGTGACCACGGGTGCTGGCACGGTGTTCAACGCCTGCTCGGTCGTGCCCGGCGAGAGCGTGGCCGTGATCGGCTGCGGCGGCGTCGGCCTAGCGGCGGTCAACGCGGCGAAGATTGCGGGTGCGGGCAAAGTGATTGCGGTCGATCCGGTGCCCGAGAAGCGCGAACTGGCCAAAGTGCTCGGCGCGACGCACGTTGTCGATGCCATGGCAGGCGACGCGGTCGAGGAGATCGTGCGCCTGTCGAACGGCGGCGTGCATCACGCGATCGAGGCGGTCGGGCGGCAGGCGAGCGCCGACCTCGCGGTCAAGGTCCTGCGCCGCGGCGGCACCGCGACGATCCTCGGCATGATGCCGCTCGACTGCAAGGTCGGCCTCGGCGCGATGGACCTGCTTTCGGGCAAGAAGCTCCAGGGCGCGATCATGGGGATGAACCACTTCCCGGTCGACCTGCCGCGCCTCGTCGATTTCTACATGCGCGGATTGCTCGACCTCGACACGATCATCGCCGAGCGCATCCCGCTGGAGGACATCAACGCCGGGTTCGACAAGATGCGCGACGGGCACAGCGCGCGCAGCGTTGTGGTATTCGACTGATGGTGGAAATCGACTACGAAACCGAGATGGTCGGCACCGTCGCGGTGCCCGAGCGCGACAAGCTCGACGAAGCCGCGCTGACAGCGTGGATGGAAGCGAATGTCGAGGGCTTCGCCGGGCCGCTGACGCTCTCGAAATTCAAGGGCGGCCAGTCGAACCCGACCTACCGCGTCGATACACCTGGCACATCCTATGTCCTGCGCCGCCAGCCGTTCGGCAAGCTGCTGCCGAGCGCGCATGCGGTGGACCGCGAATACAAGGCGATGGCCGCGCTCGGGCCGACCGGGTTTCCCGTCCCGAAGACCTACGGCCTGTGCGAAGACCCGGAGGTCATCGGTTCGATGTTCTTCGTCATGGGACTGGCCGATGGCCGCTCGCTGTGGAACGGCGCGCTGCCGCAATCCACGCCCGCCGAGCGGCGCGAGATCTATCACTCGATGATCGACACGATGGCCGATCTCCACCTCAAGGACCCGGACGCGATTGGGCTCGGCGACTTCGGCAAGCCGACCGATTACTGCGCCCGCCAGATCGCGCGCTGGTCCAAGCAGTACAGGCTCTCCGAAACCGAGCCCATGCCGCAGATGGA
>CAMPGP010000264.1 GCA_946885545.1 uncultured Altererythrobacter sp. | reverse complement strand
AGCCGCGTGGCCATGCGCAAGGGCTCCCTGGTGGTCAATTCGAGCCAGGGCGGCGCGAGCCCCTTGCGGGTGAAGATCGGGCAGGTCGAGAGCGACAGCGTCGGCTGCGCGATGTAGTTCTGCGGCTTGGCCTTCAGTTTCGTGCGAAACTCCGCCAGTTCGCGCTTCGACGCGGCAGGCCCGATGAGCATGCCGTAGCCGCCGGAGCCGTGGACTTCCTTGACCACGAGGTCCGCGAGATTGTCGAGCACATAGGCGAGGCTCTCGGGATCGGCGCAGCGCCAGGTGCCCACATTGGGAAGCAGCGGCTTCTCGCCGGTGTAGAATTCCACGATTTCGGGCATGAAACTGTAGATCGCCTTGTCGTCCGCGACCCCGGTTCCGGGCGCGTTGGCGATCGTGATCCCGCCGTTGCGGTACACGTCCATGATGCCGGGCACGCCGAGCACGCTGTCGGGATTGAACGAGAGAGGATCGAGATATTCGTCGTCGACGCGGCGATAGAGCACGTCGATCGGCTCGTAGCCGTGCGTGGTGCGCATCGCCACGCGGCCGTCCATCACCCGAAGATCGCTTCCTTCGACGAGCTCGGCACCCATCTGGTCGGCGAGAAACGCGTGTTCGTAGTAGGCGCTGTTGTAAATCCCCGGGGTGAGAACCGCCACCGTCGGCTTGCCCTTGCTGCCCGCCGGCGCGCAGGCCGCGAGGCTCTTGGCCAGCCGGCGCGGATAGTCGGAAACGGTGCTGACGGGAACACGGGTAAACAAGTCCGGAAACATGGCCATCATCGTTTCGCGGTTCTGCAGCATGTAGCTGACCCCAGAAGGGGTGCGTGCGTTGTCTTCCAGCACGTAGAATTCGTCGGGGCCGGTACGCACCAGATCGATGCCCACGATATGCGTGTAAACCCCGCCGGGGGGCGTGAACCCCACCATGTGCGGCGACCATGCCTCGTTGTTGCGCAGGAGCCGCTCGGGGACGCGGCCGGCGCGGACGATTTCCTGCCGATGATAGAGATCGTGGATGAAGGCGTTGATAGCCTTCACGCGCTGCTCGATACCGCGGGTCAGGCGCCGCCATTCGGGGGCGGTGATGATCCGCGGCACCATGTCGAACGGGATAAGCCGTTCCTCGGCCTCGTTCTCGCCGTAGACGTTGAAGGTGATGCCGGTGCGGCGGAACGCCGTTTCCGCATCCTTGTGCTTGCGCTGGAGATAGGCGGAATCCTGGTCGTCGAACCAGCCGCAATATTCCCTGTAGGCGGGGCGGACGCAGCCGTCTCCGGTCCGCATCTCGTCGAATCTGCCGTCCGCCTCGTACATGAACCCCCTGGCCGGTTTGCGCCGACGCGCGGTGGTTCGCGAAAACGACGGCGTCGGTCTAGGAAAGGTTCAGCCGTCGTCCAGTTCCCGAAGCACGGCAGCAATCGCTTCTGGCGAGTAGGTGAAGCCCATGTGGGTGCAGCGCAGTGCGACCGCCCGATCGCGCTCGCAATCGCGCCCGCAGGCGCTGCGCGGGCTGACAATCCCGTCGCGCGGGCTCCACAAGGCGACCGTCGGAACCGGTGGCTTGGCGCCGATATCGGTCTCGATCGGCGGACGGTCGACGCGGTGTCCGGTTACGAACTGGTACGCCCGCCAGGCATTGTTGGCGCGCGGATCGCCCGAGAAGGGCGAGCCCATCGTGATGACCTTCGCGACCCGGTCCGACCGGCGCTTGGCGAGTTCGCGCGCGAACAGGCCGCCAAGGCTCCAGCCGACGAGATAGACCTCGCGCGCATAGCGCTCGTGCACTTCCACCAGGCGGCGCTCGAGGTAGCTCACGTTGTCTTCGGTGGGGCCGAAATTGAACCCCAGCCCCCAGCGCTTGACCTTGTGCCCGGCCCGTTCGAGCAGGCGCGCCATGTAGCGCATGCGGATCGGATGCGTCGCGAAGCCGGGCAGCAGCATCACTGTGCGCGCCTGCGCCGAGATGGGCACGTCGATCTTCCGGAAAGGTCGCCGCGCCGGCTCGGCGAGATGCGAAAGCTCTCCGATCAGATAGCGCAAGCGAGGCCCGTTGCGCGCTTCCGGCACGACTTCGCGAGCGAGCTCCCAGCGCTGCGCCCATTCCTCGCGCGAGCTCGGCAGGTGGGTGAACGAAGAAGGCGCGGGCGAAGTGGCCATGGGGCGATTATCGCTCGGCATGGCTAACGCCCGCTGAACGCCCGCATTTCGCCGCGATCGAGGTCGCGCGCATCGCAAGTCCTCCGGAGAAAGTCCCGGCACGCAAGTTACCAAGCGCAGTCCGGGCTGCCAAGCGCTTGCCGCATGCGCATGCCGCGCCCATATCCCCGCGCATGGCAGAACTCGTGATCCGCAGGGGCCTGGAAGAGCCCGACACTTCCGAAAGCTTCACCCCCCACAAGCCCCAGCGTCCCGAGAAATCGATGGGCGGCAAGCGGTTCGAGCTGGTGTCGGACTACGAACCCGCCGGCGACCAGCCGACCGCGATCCGCGAGCTGGTCGATGCCGCAGGCGAAGGCGAGCAGACGCAGGTTCTGCTCGGCGTGACCGGCAGCGGCAAGACCTTCACCATGGCCAAGGTGATCGAGGAAATGCAGCGCCCGGCGCTGATCCTCGCCCCCAACAAGATCCTCGCCGCGCAGCTCTATGGCGAGTTCAAGAGCTTCT
>CAMPGP010000263.1 GCA_946885545.1 uncultured Altererythrobacter sp. | reverse complement strand
CGGGCGAGGCGGGGCGCGAGGTCATGGCGATCCCCGGCAGCCCGCTCGACGCGCGGAGCCAGGGCTGCAACCAGCTGATCCGCGACGGCGCGGTGCTGGTCCAGGCGCCCGAGGACGTGGCCGAACTGCTGAGCGGCTTCGACGGCCAGCCGCGCTCGACCTTTCGCGAGGCCGCACCGGAGTATCTGGCGGCTGCAGAGGACTTCGACGATGCCGAACCGGCCGATATCGCCGACATGCTCACCACCACTCCAGTTGCGGTCGATGAACTGATCCGCCAGGCTGGTGGAGGGGCGGCAGCGGTGCAGATGGCCCTGCTTGAGCTGGAAATCGCTGGCCGATTGCAGCGGCATGCTGCGGGGCGGGTGAGCCTGACGGGCAATTGAGGGGGAAGCATTGGAACAGAAGCTTAGATTCGGCGAGGTCGTCGAAGGGACGGTTGAAGTCCTGCAGCGGAATTGGCAGCCGGTTTTCGTCTATGTCGGCGTTCTGACTGCGGTCGGTGCGCTGTTGGAATGGGCTTCGCTGGCGTTTGCCGACGATGTGCCAGCGCTGTCTGGAGGTTTCGAGTGGGTACCGGTGATGTTGGGGATCGGCGCCGGAATTGCCGGGATTGCGATTTTCTTTCTAGCGGTCGCAGCCCAATATTTGCTGTGGGAGGCGCTTTTGCGTCGCGAGGGGCTGGGAGAACACTTTGCCCGGCATCGCTATCTCGCATTCTTTGGCCAGATGATCCTGGTCTCGATCGGCACGTCGTTCGGATATGTGCTCCTTCTTATACCAGGATTGATCTTCGCGGCGCGCTGGTCGATGGCGCCCGCGTTTCTGGTCGGCAACGATCAGGGTCTTATCGAAGCCATGAGCAACAGCTGGGACGCGGTTCGCGGCAATACGACGCCGATCGCGTTGACCTATCTCGTCGGGATCGTGGCTGTTCTCGTCGTCGCCGGCGGCGCAGAAGCGGCAACCGCCTGGGATGCGGGCGGGACAGTGTTCAATCTGGTGTCGATCGCACTCAATCAGTTCGCGAGCCAGATCGGAGTGGCTCTCGCGATCGCGCTCGGTGTGTTTCTGTTCCGGCGCCTTCACGGTGCGCAGGTGGGAGTGAGCGAAGTTTTCGCCTGAGTCGGTTCGCCCCGCACCCACCGCGATTTCATGGATTGACGAACGCTGCGGGCCCCCGCCACCCTCGCGCGTACATACACGTGCACACGTAAGGGACTGCCAGCAGCTTTATGCAACTCGTCATCGTTGAATCACCGGCGAAAGCCAAAACCATCGAGAAATACCTCGGCAAGGATTTCAAGGTCCTCGCATCCTACGGCCACGTCCGCGACCTGCCGCCGAAAGATGGCAGCGTGCGACCGGACGAGGGTTTTGCGATGGACTGGGAACTCTACCGCGACAAGCAGAGCCGCTTCAAGGAAATCGCCGACGCGGCGAAGAAGGCTACCCGGCTCGTGCTCGCGACCGACCCCGATCGCGAAGGCGAGGCGATCAGCTGGCACGTGCGCGAGCTGCTGGCCAAGCGCAAGGCGCTGCCCAAGGACGTCGAGCGTGTCACTTTCAACGCGATCACCAAGCAGGCGGTGACCGACGCGATGAAGGCGCCACGCGAACTCGATAGCGATCTGATCGACGCCTATCTCGCACGCCGCGCGCTGGATTATCTCTACGGCTTCACCCTTTCGCCGGTGCTGTGGCGGCGGCTGCCCGGCGCCAAGAGCGCGGGCCGCGTGCAGTCGGTCGCGCTGCGGCTGATCGTCGATCGCGAGCGCGAGATCGAGGCGTTCCGCTCGGACGAATACTGGTCGATCGTCGCCACGCTGGAGCAGGACGGAACCGAATTCGATGCGCGCCTGGTGAAGTACGACGGGGCCAAGCTCGACAAGCTGACGCTGGGCAACGAGGGCAGCGCGCTGGCGGCGAAGGCCGCAGTCGAGGCGGGCAAGTTCACGGTCGAGGAAATCGAGACCAAGCCGCTCACTCGCAACCCCGCGCCGCCGTTCACCACCTCGACCCTGCAGCAGGAAGCCGCGCGCAAGCTCGGCTATTCGGCCAGCCACACGATGCGGCTTGCGCAGTCGCTCTACGAGGCGGGCGCGATCACCTACATGCGGACCGACGGCGTGCAGATGGACGGCAGCGCCATCAGCGCCGCGCGCAAGGCCATCGCCGACCGCTACGACGGGCATTATCTGCCCGAAAAGCCGCGCCATTACAGCACGAAGGCCAAGAATGCTCAGGAAGCGCACGAAGCAATCCGGCCGACCGATTTCGGGCGCGACCGCGCCGGTTCGGGTGACGAGGGCAAGCTCTACGACCTGATCTTCAAGCGCGCGATGGCGAGCCAGATGGCGGCCGCGCGGCTCGAGCGCACCACGATCACCCTGCGCGACGGCACGGGCAAGAACGAGCTGCGCGCGACCGGCCAGGTGGTGAAGTTCCCCGGCTACTTCGCGGTCTATCAGGAAGGCTTCGACGACAAGGACGCCGACGACGACGAGGGCCTGCTGCCCACGGTACACAAGGGCGACAGCCCGGTGAAGAAGGCGGTCGAGGCGAACCAGCATTTCACCCAGCCGCCGCCGCGCTTCTCCGAAGCCTCGCTGGTCAAGCGGATGGAGGAGCTCGGCATCGGGCGCCCTTCGACCTACGCCTCGACCATCCAGA
>CAMPGP010000262.1 GCA_946885545.1 uncultured Altererythrobacter sp. | reverse complement strand
ACGCGGTGCTGGTCGATGCGCCGTGCTCGGGCACGGGCACCTGGCGGCGCAATCCGGAAGCGCGCTGGCGGCTAGACGCGGCGCAGCTGGAGCGCTTCGCCGAAACGCAGGATCGCCTGCTCGAACTCGCCGCGCAACTGGTGCGGCCGGGCGGGCGACTGATCTACGTTACCTGCTCGCTCCTCGATGCCGAGGGCGCCGACCGCATCGGGCGTTTCCTTGCCAGGCATACCGACTGGCGCGCCGACCCGCCTTCGCTGCCGCTGGGCCGGGCCCGGGGGGAGGGTGTGCGCCTGGCCCCCTTGCACGATGGCACCGACGGATTTTTCATCGCACGTGCAGTCTCGGCGTGTTAATCGGGGCGTCATGGCAGAGGAACGATCTGCAAAGTCACCGGCTTTCACGGAGTTGATCATGCGTTTTGCCCCCGCCGCCGCCGCCCTTTCGCTGGTTGCCGCACTTACCGCGAGCATGGGCGTCGGTGCCGAACGCGAGGCCGATCCGCGCGCCGCGATGCTGGCGACCGAAGGGCGCGCCGCGCTCGATGCCGGCGATGCGCAGAAGGCGATCGACGCTTATGAAGCGGCGCTGGCGATCGACCCGGGCTATACCGCAATCTTCCTCGATCTCGCGGCGGCCGCTCGCACCGAAGGGCTGCAGGGCAAGGCGATTCACTATTACCGCGAAGCGCTCGCGCGCGATCCGGGCAACCTCGCCGCGATCTCGGGCGAGGGCGCCGCACTGGTGGAGAAGGGCGCGGTCGAGAAAGCCAAGGCCAATCTCGCCAAGCTGACCAGCATGTGCGGCGAAGGCTGTGACGAGACGCGCCAACTCGCCGCCGCGATCCAGGCCGGTCCGCGCGCGCCCGTGCTGACCGCCGAAGCGATCATGCCCGAAGCTCAGGTGACGCAGTCGAACTGAAGCGCGGTCAGACCAGCTCGCGGAACGCCTCTACCACGGTGCGATAGACGCGCTTCTTGAACGGCACGATCAGTTCGGGGAGCTGTTCGGGCTCGACCCATTTCCAGTCGCAGAATTCGGGCGGGTCGTGCGCTTCGAGGTCGATGTCGGAATCGGTTCCGCCGAACCGGGCGAGGAACCAGACCTGTTCCTGCCCGCGGTACTTGCCGCCCCACAGCTTGCCGATCAGCTCCTCCGGAAGATCGTAGCGGATCGGTTCCTCGATGCGCTGGATGATCGATACGTGATCCTCGCGCGCGCCGGTTTCCTCTGCGAGTTCGCGCAGCGCGGCTTCGCGCAAGTCCTCGCCCTCGTCGACGCCGCCCTGGGGCATTTGCCACCAGTCGCCTTCCTTGTTGTCGATGCGGCGTCCGACGAAGACCTTGCCTTCGGCGTTGACGAGCATGACGCCCACGCAGGGGCGGTAACCGAGATCTTCCATGAATCCGTAATGCCCTAAGTCGCGTGCCGGTCCAACATGAGCTTGATCGCGGCGATGAACGAATCGAGGTCTTTCTGCCCGCTCGGAATGGCCTTTCGCAACGTGGTGAATCCGTGGATGTTCCCCGCGAATTCGAGATAGGTCACGTCGACGCCCAGCCGGATCAGGTGCGCGGCGTAGTTACGGCCCGAGTCGCGCAGCGGATCGAGACCGGCGGTGCACAGAACCGTGGGCGGCGTATTCGAACAGTCGCCGATCATCGGCATGTTGCGCGCGTCCTCCGGGTCGGCGGCATAGTGGCGGGTGAACCAGGCCATCGCCGCGCCGGTGAGCAGGAAGCCGTCGGAGAAATCGAAAAAGCTCGGATATTGCGAAGGATCGTCGGCGACTGGATAGATCGGCGCCTGGACGATAACCGGTAAGTCGGCGGGTTCGGCGCAGAGCTGGTTGGTGGTGACGATGGTGAGGTTGCCGCCCGCGCTGTCACCCGTGATGACGAGGCCGGTGAACGTGCTGCCCAGCTCGGCCGGGCTCGACGCGATCCAGCGCGCCGCCGCCTCGCAATCGTCGGGCGCGGCGGGGAAGGGGTGTTCGGGCGCGAGACGGTAATCGACCGAGACCACGGGCAGGTCGAGCTGGTGGCATATCTCGGTGCACAGCGAGTTGTAGACCCCGATATCGCCGATCACGAACCCGCCGCCGTGGAGGAACACGACGCAGGGGCCGGGCGCGCGGCTTTCCTTGGTGTCGTAGAACCGCAACGGAATGTCGCCTGCGGGGCCGGGGCAGGTGAGGTCGCGAACCACCGCGAGATCGCGCGGCTCGGCTTCCGCGATCGAACCCATCATCCGCATTCCTTCGCGGCCTTCGTCGACCGGAAGTTCTTCCACCCCGGGGCGGCCCAACTGCTGCAGCATGTCGAGAAAACCGCGCACGTCCTCGCGTACGTAATGCTCTTTGTTGCCCATCGTCCCCTCCGAGATAAGTTTCGTTTCGCAATCCTAGCGCGGGAACAATGCTTTTCCACTCGACATTTTGCTCACCGGGGAGAAAAACTTCATTGCGGGAGAGGGGTGGGGTGCATAGGTGCCGCTCCCCAAGCAAAAAGCGCCGCTCGAAGGCGCGCGAAAAGGACTGCTGATGGCTAGCCAAGCCGCCGTGAACCCGCAAGTTGCGGAATCCCCCGAGGCCGTAGTCGTGCGTTTCGCCGGAGACTCCGGCGACGGGATGCAGTTGACGGGCGGACAGTTCACGCTCTCGACTGCGCTGGCAGGCAACGAC
>CAMPGP010000261.1 GCA_946885545.1 uncultured Altererythrobacter sp. | reverse complement strand
CGCAAGAGCGACGGCAACTGGACCTATTTCGGCGCCGACCTCGCCTATCACATGCAGAAAGCGGCGAACGCCGATGCGCTCATCGATATCTGGGGAGCGGACCATTCGGGCACGGTGAAGCGGATCAAGGCCGCCGTCGCCGCGCTGAGCGAGGGTGAAGGCAAGCCGATCCCGTTCGACGTGAAGCTGGTCCAGATGGTTCAACTGCTGCGTGGCGGCGAACCGGTCAAGATGTCGAAGCGGAGCGGGACTTTCGTTACTCTGGCCGACGTCGTGCGCGAAGTGGGCAAGGACGTCGTTCGCTTCACGATGCTGACCCGCAAGCCCGAGGCGCAGATGGATTTCGACTTCGCCAAGGTGGTCGAAGCCTCGAAGGACAATCCCGTATTCTACGTCCAGTACGCTCATGCCCGGATCAGCTCGACGCTGCGCAAGGGTGCTGCTGAGGGCGTCGCACCGTCCGACGCTGCGCTCGAGCGGCTGGGCGACGAAGAGCTGGCGCTGGTCAAGCAGGCAGCGCAGTTTCCGCGTGTCGTCGAAGCTGCCGCACAGGCCCGCGAACCGCACCGGATCGCGTTCTTCCTCTACGATCTGGCCGGCGCGTTTCATGCCTACTGGAATCTCGGCAACGACAACCCGGCAAAGCGCTTCATCGTGGCACAGGACCCCGAATTGACCGGGGCGAGGCTTTTCCTCGCCGCGCAGATCGGGCAGGTAGTGCGCAATGGGCTCGCTCTTCTCGGGGTCGATGCCGTCGAGGAGATGTGACGATGATGGGGCGGAGCAAACGGGGCGGCGAGGGCGACGAGCCGGTCGAGGAATGGACCGAGGAACAGCCCGTCGAGGGAACCGAGGAACTCGGCCTTGACGACGACGAACGGCTGCCTTGGCTCGAATCCTCGGACTACGACGACGAGCCCCAGGGGGTGGATACCGGCCGCATCCTCGGCTTCTTGATCCTCGCCGTGCTTCTGCTCGCGGTCGTTCTCGGTGGCGGGTGGTATTTTCTCAACCGCGGAGCGGATGGCGATCAGGTCGCCGACGGCAGCACCATCGAAGCGCCGGAAGGGCCCTACAAGGAACGCCCGGAAGATCCCGGCGGCCGGATCGCCGAGGGGACTGGCGACGTTGCGCCGGCAGTCGGAGAGGGCCAGTCGCGCGAAGGCCGGTTGGCTCGCGCCGAGGAACCTCAGGCCGCGCCCCAGGATAGCGAAGATGAGGCCGCGAGCGATCCCGCGCCCACCGGCGTCGGAGTTCAGGTCGGCGCGTTCTCGAACCGCGAGACCGCCGAGCGGGGCTGGGCGACGCTCAACCGCCAGACCGAAGCGCTGAGCGGGGTCAAGTATCGCATCGTCGAAGGCCAGGCTGACATCGGGAAGGTGTTTCGCCTGCAGGCGGTGGCGGGCGATCTCGCGGCCGCCAGGCGGCTGTGCGATGCGTTAGAGGCCGACGGAGTCGCGTGCCAGGTGAAGCGCTGAACGCTTCGCCGCGCTATCCACACCGGAGCCCCGCACCGCGCTTGCAGCGGGGCCGGAATGCTGCGATTCGCATCGCATGACGCCCGCGATTTTCGGACTGTCCGGGGCCACGCTGGCCGCCGAGGAACGCGACTTCTTCCGCGAAGCCGACCCGGCGGGTTACATCCTCTTCGGCCGCAACTGCGAAACGCGCGAGCAATTGCGCGCGCTGACCGATTCTCTGCGCGAGATCCACGGCCGCGAGCGGCTGTTCGTTTGCATCGATCAGGAGGGCGGGCGCGTCGCGAGGCTGCGACCTCCGCAATGGGCGGCATACCCCACGGGTGAAGCGTTCGACCGGCTCTACCGTATCGCTCCCGCCAGCGCGATCGAGGCGGCACGGGCCAATGCCGAAGCGATGGCGCTCGAACTTTCGGCCATGGGCATAACCGTAGACTGCCACCCGCCGCTCGACGTGCGGCAGGAAGGCGCGCACGATGTGATCGGCGATCGCGCGCTGGGGAGCGAGCCGATGCAGGTTGCAGCGCTCGGCCGCGCGATCCTCGACGGATTCGCGCGCGGCGGTGTCGCAGGCTGCATCAAGCACATGCCGGGTCACGGACGGACGACTACCGACACGCACAGGGAAATGCCCACCGTCACCGCGAGCGAGGCCGAGCTCGAGACCGATCTCGCACCGTTTCGCTCGCTCGCCGATGCGCCGGTTGGCATGACCGGGCACCTGCTGTTCACGGTGTGGGATCGCGACAATCCGGCGACCCTGTCGTCGACCGTCATCGAAGACGTGATCCGTGGCCGGATCGGGTTCGACGGGCTGCTGCTCACCGACGATATCGACATGGAAGCGCTCTCGGGCTCGATCCCCGAGCGAGCGGAACGGGCGATCGCCGCCGGGTGCGACCTCGTGCTCAACTGCTGGGCCAAGATGGACGAAATGCGCGGTATCGCCGAGCGGCTTCCTCCGCTACCCGAGCGCGGCCGCGAACGGCTTGCGCGCGCGCTCGCCGGTACGCGGGTGGGTGAGGATGGCGAGCGGGCAGGCGAGCTGCTGGCCAAGCGCGATGCGCTGCTCCAGCTCGCGGGAGCCGCCGCGTGACCGCTGACGGGCAGCTGTTCGACCTAGCTCCCGAGCCGGACGCCGATGCCTGGGACGGCCCGGCGGCGAACGAAACGGAAGGCGAGGCACTCTACCTCGAGCTCGACGGGG
>CAMPGP010000260.1 GCA_946885545.1 uncultured Altererythrobacter sp. | reverse complement strand
GAGATGGCCGGCGCCTCGCTGACCATCCTGCGCCTCGACAGCGAGCTCGAAGCCCTGCTCGACGCCCCGGCCGAGACGGCTGCCCGCATTCTCTGACCCCCGCGATCAGGCGAACGACACGCCCGGTTCCGCGAGGAGCCGGGCGTTTTCGTTTGGGCGGCTGAGCGCCGGGTGACCTCGGGCCCTGCTCGATCCGCTTTACCGCCTCGCTCGGAAAAACGGTTTGCCACTCGGCGAAGTATCTGGCAATAGTTCGCCATATGGCAAACAATCTACCGGCGCTCGATTCGGCCTTCCACGCCCTCGCCGATCCCACGCGCCGCGCGGTCCTCGCGCGCCTCGCGAAAGGGCCGGCCGCCGTCGGTGAGCTTGCCCGGCCGCTGTCGATCGGCCTTCCCACGCTGCTCAAGCATCTCAAGGTACTCGAGCACGGCGGGCTCATCGCCACTGAGAAGGCCGGGCGGGTGCGCGTCTGCCATGCGCGGCCGGAACGCCTGCGCGTCGCCGAGAGCTGGCTGCAGGAGCAACGCACCGTTTGGGAAAGCCGCACGGACCGCCTGGCGGACTACGTCGAAAACACCCTCGCGAAGGACTCCTCCCGATGAGACACGACCGCGACCTGTTCATCGAACGCCAGATCGACGCCCCGCCCGCCCGGGTCTGGGAGGCGTGGAGCCAGCCCGAGCACCTCGCGCAGTGGTGGATCCCGAAGCCGCTCGAATGCGACGTGGTCGCGCTCGACCTGCGCCCCGGCGGGGGTTTCGTGACCCGCATGCGCGAAGCCGGCGGCGCGTTCCAGCCGCACCTCGACGCCTGCTTCCTCGATGTCGATCCGGGCCGCGGGCTGGTGTTCACGACTTGCCTCACCGAAGGCTGGCGACCAGCCGATCCGTGGCTCGCCCTGACCGCAGAGATAGCGCTTCACGACCGCGACGGGGGCACACTCTATACCGCGCGCGTCATGCACCAGGACGCAGCAGGCGCGAGCAAGCACCTCGAGATGGGCTTCATGGACGGCTGGGGCACGGTGATCGACCAACTCGCCGATCACCTCGCTGGCGGCCAGACCTGAGTTGCATAAACCGCAACACTTGTCACAAATTTCGCAATTGAGTAATTTTGTGCGGCGCACCATTTGACCCGCCGGACGCAATCTCGCGTCCCTACAGGGGAACTACGATGCGCACTTTCGCGAACGCCTTCCTCTCGGCGATCGCCGCCATGACGATCAGCGGTACGCTCTTCAGCGCCGTCCTGATCTAACCACGCGACGCCTCACGAAGGCAGAAGCGCCCGGTCCCGCAGGGGAACCGGGCGTTTTCATTTTTGCGCCCGAGCAATGCGATTGCAAGAACAATCAGTTTGCTTTATAAACCGATTCGCATCGAATGGAGGCGGGCATGGCGCAGGCGGAACAACTCAGGGACGAAGTGGGTCGGGTCGGCCGTCTGCTCGAGGCGGGTCATCGCGGCGTCCCGATCGGCGGAGAGCTGCTGGTCGCGTTCGGCGTCGCGCTCGGACTGCTCGGCGCGCTGGGCGCCGCCACCGCGTTCGGTTACCTGCCGGCGGCGTGGGCGCTGTCACCGATCGGCTGCGCGTCCGGCTTCCTGGCCTTCGCCGTCCTGTTCAAGGGCGTGAAGGAGCGGTTGTCGGCGACGATCCTCGTGTCGCTGGGCGCGGCAGCGGCGGGCGAAGCGGCCTGGCGTGCCGCGGTTGCCGCGCTGCCCGAGGACAAGACTGAAGCGATTCCGGCGGTAATGAGCCTGGTCGCGGCCCCGGTACTCATGGTCGCGCTCGGCGTGGTGATCGGGCTGTGGCGGCTGGCGCGCAGCGCCCACGCCGCTTCTCCGGCAAACCGCGCCCTGGTCGGCGCGTGGCTGGGGCTGGCGGCCGCGATGGCGGCGATCATCGCCCTATGCATCATCTTCGGAGTGCGGAGCGGCAACTGGTTCGGCGTGATGTTCCTGCCGGGGCTGTTCTGGATTCTGTGGGGCGCAGGCTGGTGCACCAGCGCCGCGATGACCCACAGCCGCTGGATGTACGGAGTCGCCGCCGGATCGTGGGCCCTGGCGATCTATTACGCCGCCACGTCCGGCATCTTCTCCAGCGCGATCGTCGGCTTCGTGGCTCTCGTCATCGTCCCGGGCGTTCAATTGATGCGCGAAGCGCGCACCACCCATGAAGCCTGAGCGCTCGGACGGCTTCGACGCCACCGAGCTCGACGACGTGGTGCACGGCCGCGTCCGGCTCGGCATCATGGCCTATCTCGCGGGCGCCGGCGAAGCCGACTTCGTCACGCTCAAGGACCACCTGAAGACCACCAACGGCAACCTCTCGGTCCATCTGAGCAAGCTCGAGGAGGCCGGCTACGTCGCGCTCGAGCGCGCGATCGTCGCCAAGCGCACCCGCACGACGGTGCGCCCTACCGCGGAGGGCCGCGGGGCGTTGCGCGCCTACGTCGCGCGCATGGCCAAGCTGATCGAAGACCTCGGCTAGGGTCCGTACTAGCGCCCCGCGTAGCGCGCGTTCTGGATGTCGACGATCTTCGGCGAGCGCGAGAACAGCTCGCCGAACGGATCGTCGCCGGTCTCCATCTGGTGCGGCTCGGTGCCCTCGCGCACCGTGGTGCGGCGCATGTCGCGCTTGTACGTGTCGTAGGCGTAGTCGCCGCCGCGGTGCATCGAGCACA
>CAMPGP010000259.1 GCA_946885545.1 uncultured Altererythrobacter sp. | reverse complement strand
GGTAGGCGGGCCCGGCACCGGCGCGCGGACTCGCTTCGGATGCGATGAGTGCGACTTCGCCCCGCCAGTCCTCGATCTGATCCTGCGTGCCTGTAAGGCGCGGGCTGGCAAGCGAGCCGCCCACGACCGCGCCGAAATTGCGCTCCGTATCGGCAAGCAGCGTGTCGGCGTCGCTGGCATCGGCGGGCTCCACGATCTCGATCTCAGGCAGACGGACGAGCTCCACCAGGCGCGCGTGCGCCGCGGCGAAGGCGCGCGCTTCGTTCGGGGCGAGCGCCACCGCGAGGCGCGGGCTGTCGGCGCTGCGAGCGGCCTGCGCCCCGAGCGCCCCCGCCGCGCCGCTGATCCCGATGAAGAACAGCGGCCCGATGAGGAAGAGCAGGAACGCCTTGCTGAACAGGATCGCGGTGAAGTCGCGCCGTGCGATCACGAACGCCGCGCTTAGGAGCGAGAGCCGCGAACGGGCGCTGCTATCGAAATCTCTCACTGGCCGGACTCCGCAGCGCTGTCGGCGTCGAGCGCACGTGCCGCGGCCTCGCCCGCGATGTGGACGAAGGCGTCGTGCAGCCCTGCGCGCTCGATCGACAGCGAAAGGATGCCCGCTTCGCCTTCGATCAGAGCACGCAGCAGCGGCTCGATCCCGGTTTCGGGAAGCGAGAAGTACCAGAAGTCGCCTTCGCGCCGCGCGTCGGCGGGCAGGGCGTCGCGCCAGCGGCCTTCGGTCGCGCGCGTTTCCAGGCGGACTTGCGCTGGGATGCGGTCGCGCGCCTCGTCGACCGAGCCGGCGTAGGGCACCTTGCCCCCGGCGATGATCGCCACGCCTTCGCACAGGCGCTCGGCATGCGCGATGACGTGGGTCGAGAAGATTACCGTGGTGCCCTTGGCCGCGAGCCCGCGGATCAGCACCTCGAGCTTGCCCTGGTTGATCGCGTCGAGGCCGGAGAACGGCTCGTCGAGGATCACCAGGCGCGGTTCGTGCACCAGCGTGCCGAGCAGCTGCACGGTCTGCGCCATGCCCTTGGAGAGCTGGCGGATCTGCTTGTCGGCGGCATGGCCGAGGCCGTGGTTTTCGAGCAATTCGCGCCCGCGCACCCGCCCTTCGGCCAGCGGCACGCCGCGCAGCGCGCCCATGAAGGCGATCGCCTCGACCGCCTTCATCGACGGGTAGAGGCCGCGCTCTTCGGGCAGGTAGCCGATCAGGCGGGCGATATCGTGCGGATCCTCGTGCCCGAACACCCGCCGAACACCTTCGTCGGGATCGATAATGCCGAGCAGCATGCGCAGCGTGGTGGTCTTGCCCGCGCCGTTGGGGCCGAGCACGCCGTAGATCGCGCCTTCCGGCACCGCGAGGTCAACTCCGTCAACCGCCGTCGTGCCTTCGAACCGCTTGACCAGCCCGCGCGCCTCGATCGCGAGGCGCGGCGACATGGCGCCGTCGTTGCCCGTATCGTTGCTAGCCGGGGGCGGATCGCTTAGCGCCATGTCCATCGACACCGCGGTAGCCGCCGCGCCCCTCTTGGAGCAAGCCCGAGCGTGCCCGACGCGCGAGAAAATGCGGAATTGAAAGCCGATCTGCTGGCCGAGGCGGCGCGGCTGGGCTTCGTGGCGGTCGGCATCGCGCCCGCCGCCGACGATCCCTTGCGCGCGGAGCGGCTGCGCGAATGGATCGCGGCAGGGCACCACGGCACGATGGGCTGGATGGAGGATCGCGCCGAGGTGCGGCAGGGCCCGCATTCGATGTGGCCCGCGGCGAAGAGCGTGATCGCGCTCGGCATGAGCTATGCCCCGTCGCACGATCCGCTCGCGCTGGAGGGCGACCGCGAGCGGGCGCGGATCTCGGTCTATGCCCAGGGGCGCGACTATCACGACACGGTGAAGAAGGCGGCCAAGGCGCTCGCGCGGTGGTTGGTCGAGCGCGCGCCTGGCGCCGAGCTCAAGGTCTTCGTCGACACCGCGCCGGTGATGGAGAAGCCGCTCGGCGAAGCGGCGGGCATCGGCTGGCAGGGCAAGCACACCAATCTCGTCAGCCGCGAGCACGGCTCGTGGCTGTTCCTCGGCGCGATCTACACCACGCTCGAACTGGAACCGGACCTGCCGCACCGCGACCTGTGCGGCTCGTGCGACGCCTGCCAGCGAGCCTGCCCGACCGACGCCTTCCCCGCTCCCTACCGGCTCGATGCGCGGCGCTGCATTTCCTACCTCACGATCGAGCACAAGGGGCCGATCCCGGAGGAATTCCGCGAGTCTATCGGGACGCGTATCTATGGCTGCGACGACTGCCTCGCCGTCTGCCCGTGGAACAAGTTCGCCGACGCCGCCGCGCGCCACGCCGCCTTCCTTCCGCGCGAAGACCTCGTGGCGCCCAGGCTTGCCGAGCTGCTGGCGCTCGACGACGCGGCATTCCGGGCGAAGTTCTCCGGCTCGCCGATCAAGCGCATCGGGCGCGACAGGTTCGTGCGCAATTGCCTGATCGCGGCGGGAAACACCGGCGACCTAACGCTTCAGCCGCAGGTCAGCGCGCTACTCGGCGATCCCGATCCTGCCGTCGCGGAGGCGGCGGAGTGGGCCCTTTCGCGGCTTACAGCATTTCCTTGAGCGGCTTGTCGGCGTCGAGCAGCACCTCCGGCTCGATGACCGCGCGCGCCTCGACCAGCTTGCGGCCTTGCGCGTAGTCCTTCGTGCGGTTCACGCAGTCGACTGCGATAACGCGGCCCTCGCG
>CAMPGP010000258.1 GCA_946885545.1 uncultured Altererythrobacter sp. | reverse complement strand
CGCGCAGCACGGTGAAGCCTTCCTTCAGGCTCAGCTGGAACCAGTCGCGGCAGGTCACGCGATTGCCCGACCAGTTGTGGAAGTATTCATGGCCGATCACGCCCTCGATGGCGTCGAAATCGCCGTCGGTCGCGGTTTCGGGGTCGGCCAGCACGTACTTCGTGTTGAAGACGTTGAGGCCCTTGTTCTCCATCGCGCCCATGTTGAAATCGCCGACCGCGACGATGTTGAACTGGTCGAGATCGTATTCGCGGCCGAACGCCTCCTCGTCCCACTGCATCGAGCGCTTGAGCGATTCGAGCGCGTGGTCGGTGCGCGGCAGGTCTTCGCTGCGGACCCAGACGTTGAGCGCGACCTTGCGCCCGCCGCGGGTGGTGAAGCTGCCCGAGTTGGCGACGAGATCGCCCGCGACGAGCGCGAAGAGGTAGCTCGGCTTGGGCCAGGGATCGTGCCACTCGGCCCAGTGCGCGCCGCCTTCGCCCTCGCCTTCGCCGACCTTGTTGCCGTTCGAGAGCAGGATCGGGAACAGCGGTTTGAGGCCGCTCATCCGCACGCGATAGGTCGAGAGCACGTCGGGACGGTCGGGGAAGAAGGTTATCCTGCGGAAGCCCTCGGCCTCGCACTGTGTGCAGAGCATCCCGTTCGAAGCATAGAGCCCCATGAGCTGCGAATTGGCCGCGGGGTCGATTTCGGTGACGATGGCGATTTCGTGCGCGTCACCCGGCAGCGGCAGGATGAGGTCGCCGCTTTCCATCGACCAGTCGTTCACCGCCTGCCCGTCGACTTCGACCGAAAGCGCGGCAAGCCCGTCGCCGTTGAGGCGGATCGTGTCGGAGCGGTCGGCCGCCGGATTGCGCTCGACCTGGAGTCGCGAGAGGATCCGCGTCCGCTCGAGCCCGAGGTCGAAATCGAGCGCGATCTCGGGCACGAGCCAGGCGAAGGGCCGATAGTCCTCGCGCCGGATCAGCGGCGGCTCCTTCGGTTCGATGGCGGCATCGGCCATCTCGGGGTTGCCGTCGGGGGTGGTCGGGTCGCTGACAATGTCCATGAGTCGGGCTTCTAGGTCCTTTCCCTCGCGCGTCCACCGGGTAGAACGCGGATATGGGAACAATGTTTATCTTCGGAATGGGGTACACCGCGAAACGTGTCGCCGCCGCGCTCGGATCGCGCGGATGGACCGTGGGCGGGACGGGGCGCGACGGGACGGTGGCGTTCGGTGATGGCGCTGCCGTTCGCCAAGCGCTTTCCGGGGCGAGCCATGTGCTGTCCTCGGTCCCGCCGTCGCGCGAGAGTGGTGAGGACGATGTTCTCGCCCGGTATGGCGTCGAGGTCGAACGGGTGGCGTGGCGCGGCTACCTCTCCTCGACCGGGGTCTATGGCGACGCCGGCGGCGCATGGGTCGACGAAAGCGCGCCGACGGGCACCGGACGGCGCTCGGCCCGGGCCGAAGCGGATGCGCGGTGGCTGGCGACGGGCGCGCGGGTCTTGCGCCTGCCGGGCATCTACGGGCCGGGACGCAGCGCGCTCGACCGGGTGCGCGACGGCAAGTCGCACCGCATCGACCTGCCGGGGCAGGTCTTCAGCCGGGTGCATGTCGACGATATCGTCGCGGGCGTGGTGGCGGCGATCGAGGCGCCGCCGGGTGCCTACAACCTCGCTGACGACCTGCCGACGAGCCAGAACGCGGTGATCGAGGAGGCCTGTCGACTGCTCGGCATTTCCCCGCCGTCGTTGCAGACGATGGACGAGGCCGGGCTATCGGACATGGCGCGCGGGTTCTACGCCGAGAACCGGCGCGTCGCGAACGGCAAGGCGAAGCGGGTGCTGGGGTGGCAGCCGAAGTATCCGACATATCGCGAAGGCCTTGCGAGCCTCGCCTAGACCTGCCGCGCGCGCAGGGCGAGAATCATGCCGGTTATGCCGAGCACCGCCCCGCCCGCGGCGAGGAGCGACCACTCATAGCCTTCGACCAGGGTCGAGATCAGCATCGCGATCACGATCACCAGCACCCCGTTGTAGGCCGCGCGGCCCGGGCCGAGCTGACGCACGATGGTGTAGTAGAGCGGGAAGGTCACCACCGATCCCGCGAGCGCGAGCCAGGCAGTCCCTGCCCAGAAGGCGGGATCGGTGGGGAACACCGGCGGACCGGCGCTGAACAGCGCGAACACCACGTCGAACAGTGTGCCGTACAGCATCGACCACGCGAGCAGGCTCGCCATCGGCAGGACGCGGCCGGTCTCGTTCGCCTGGATCACGTTGGCGATCGAGGCGGAGAGGATGCCGCCGACGGCGAGCGCCACCCCGAGCACGACGTTGCCGCCGAGCGGCGACAGGCGCGCCTCGTGCCACAGCAGCAGCGCGATGCCCGCGATCGCCACCGCGCTCCCGAGCAGGAACCGCGGCGTCACCCGCTGGCCGAGCAGCCAGGCGCCGAGCAGCGCGTTGGGCACCATGAGCATGCCGAACATCACCGCGACCACGCCCGAGGTCAGGTGCAGCTCCGCCCGATAGACGAAGTTGAAGTTGCCGCAGAACTGGGTCAGCCCGATCGCCAGCGCGAGCAGGTGCCCGGCCCGCCCGATGGCCAGCCCGCGCCGCATCGCCAGCGCGACGAGGAACATGGCAGGCGTCGCGAGCGCGAAGCGGTAGGCGACCGACCAGCTAGGTGGAACCGCGTCGATCTGGCCGGTGATCACGTACCAGGTCGAGCCCCAGATCAGCGCGACGA
>CAMPGP010000257.1 GCA_946885545.1 uncultured Altererythrobacter sp. | reverse complement strand
GGCCGAGGGGAAGGCCGGCGCGCGCGTCGATCACGAACAGCGCCGCGTCGGCGCCCTCGAGGCTGACTTCGGTCTGCTTGCGCATACGGCCGGGCAGGCTCTCGGGATCGTCGTCTTCCCAGCCCGCGGTATCGACCACGGTGAATTGAAGGCCGGCGATTTCCGCGTCACCGAAGCGGCGGTCGCGCGTAACCCCCGGCTGGTCGTCGACGAGCGCGAGCTTCTTGCCGACGAGCCGGTTGAACAGGGTCGACTTGCCGACGTTGGGGCGGCCGATGATGATGACTTGGGGCTTCATGCGGCTGCGCAGGTGGAGCCTATTGCCGCGCTTGGCAAGCACGCTGCGCGATATGGTTAAGATCGATTAACCATAAACGGTAGATCCATCTTAAGTATGACGCGGCAGTCCTTGCCTCTATGAGGGGAAAATTCCGGATCATCGTCGCAGCGGGGGCTATTGCGGTCCACGGCCCGGCACTGGCCGACGCGAGCCCGAAGTTCGACCCTTCGAGCGAGGGGGCGAGCGGCACCGAGCTGTCACCCTACCTCCAGTGCGTTCCCTATGCCCGGCAGCTTTCCGGAGTGCAGATCTACGGCGATGCGCATACCTGGTGGGAGCAGGCCGCCGGGCGCTACGAGCGCGGCAATGCGCCCCGGGTGGGCGCGGTCATGGCATTCGTCCCACACCGCAATATGCAACTGGGACACGTCGCGGCGATCAGCCGGGTGGTCGACAACCGAACAGTGCTGCTCGATCACGCGAACTGGTCGCCGATCAACGGTCGACGCGGTCAGATCGAACGCAACGTGCTCGCGGTCGACGTCTCGCCAGCGAATGACTGGAGCCAGGTGCGCGTCTGGTACGGTCCGATCCAGGGGCTGGGCACGACGCCTTGGCCCGTGCACGGCTTCATCTACGGCACGCGCGCAGCATCGGCGCAACCGCGCCTCGCCGCTGCATTGCAGCCCAAGGTACCGGCACCGCCGCCGGTAAGCGCGGATCCCTCACGCGCGTTCATGACCGCATTCTCGGACATGCCTGCGCCTATCGGGCGCCGGGCGGACGTTCGCGCAGAGAGAGGTCCGGGGCCGCAACCGTTGCGCAAGGTCATGCCCCAGCGGAGGGAAACCCCCGCACAGTCACGTCGCGACCCGATCGCCACGGCGATCGCGCGCTACGGCAACTGACGTTCAGGTTCGATCAGGCCCTGGCGACTGGCGGATCGTCGCCCAAATCCTCGTACCAAGCCTCGACCGGGCCGTTGATCTTGAGTGTCAGCGGCTGACCCTTTCGGTCGACGGTCTTGCCCGCCTGCACGCGCACCCAGCCTTCGGAGATCGAGTATTCCTCGATATCGGTCCGCTGGCGGCCCTTGAACCGGATACCCACGCCCCGTTGCAACTTGTCCGCATCGAAATGCTCACTGCGCGGGTTGACCGAGAGGCGGTCGGGCGGAAGGTCGTTCTTGCTGTCGTCGCTCATGCCTCGCGCCCTAGTCGCCTGCATCCCGCGCCGCAATATTCAATCAATCGGGCGGGGGAGGGGTCTCGATCGGGCCGCGATCGGGTTCGTCGATGTCAGGCGTGGGCGGCACGATCTCGTCAGGCTGTCGGATCGGGTCCTCCAGTGGTGGGCTGTCCGGCGGAGTCTCCGGCGGAGAGACGGGTTCGATGGTATCGGGGGCAGGGTCGGGCTGGGTCGCCATGTGGTTGATCCTTGGTAAGAGGCTTGCGCGATTCAACGCTCTGCCGCGCTTCCGCGTTCCTGCGGCGAATTCGCTCCATCGCGGCGCTTGCCCTTTCCCGCCCGTCCTACTAATGGCGCTCCCCTGTTCGCGTGGGTTTCCGCGCGCGGCTTCGTTCGGGATGCGGGCGTGGCGGAATTGGTAGACGCGCTGGTTTTAGGTACCAGTATCGAAAGATGTGGGGGTTCGAGTCCCTTCGCCCGCACCAGTCCGCGCCCCGGCAAACCTTCGACAACCCGTGATTTCGAAAAGGCTTAAGTTCGCACCATGCAGATCAAAGAGACCACCAGCAAAGGCCTCAAGCGCTGTTACCAGCTGACCATTCCGGCCAAGGACATCGAGGCGCAGGTCGATGCCGAGGTCAAGAAGATCGCGCCGCAGGTGCGCATGCCGGGCTTCCGCCCGGGCAAGGTGCCCGCCAATCTTGTCAAGAAGATGCATGGCGAGAACATCCATGCGCAAGTGGTCAATGACACGATTCGCGGCTCGGTCGACGGCCTGATCCGCGACAAGAAGCTGCGCCCGGCGATGCAGCCCAAGGTCGAACTCGGCGAGGGTTACGAGGAAGGCAAGGATGCCGTGCTCGACGTCGAGCTCGAGGTCCTTCCCGAGGTCCAGACCCCCGACGTCGACGGCCTCGCGCTCGAGCGACTGACCGTGCCGGTGAGCGACAAGTCGGTCGACGAGGCTCTCGAGCGCATCGCGGGCCAGCAGAAGAGCTACAAGGACGCGCCGAAGACGAAGAAGGCGGGCGAGGGCGACCAGCTCATCATCGATTTCACCGGCTCGATCGACGGGGTCGAGTTCGAAGGCGGCAAGGCCGAGGACGCGCCGCTGGTGATCGGTTCGAACCAGTTCATCCCCGGCTTCGAGGAACAGCTCACCGGCGTGAAGACCGGCGACGAGAAGACCATCACCGTCACTTTCCCGAAAGACTACCCGGCCAAGGAGCTGGCGGGCAAGGACGCCCAGTTCGCGATCCACGTC
>CAMPGP010000256.1 GCA_946885545.1 uncultured Altererythrobacter sp. | reverse complement strand
ATTATATGGCGTCCCCGCTTGCGCCGCGCGCGCACGACGATTTCGTAGCCGAGATCGCCGCCGAGCGCCTCGGCGTCGTCGACCGCGATGGTCCCCGCGCGAAAATCTATCAGGACGCGCAGATCCTGCAGGCTGTCGAGGCCGAGAATACCGTCCGCGCCCACGTGCCTGGCTTCTAGCAGGGGGGCGTGAATGTCGTCGAACGTTCGCGCGGCGAACTCGAGACCGTCGAGTTGCACCAATTCGACCTGTCGGCGACTCGCCATCCCCACCACGGTCGCCTGCCCGAGCGACTTCAGTGCGAGCCGTTCGCTCAAGCCCCGGGTGACCACGGTCGCCTGCGCGCCGGTATCGATCATGAAGCGGAAAGGACCCTCGCCGCCGATCGTGACCGGCACGGTCATGCGCTCGTAATAGTCGGTGATGCCGTCGACGGTGGCGGTCCCCGTTCCGACTCCGGCCATTTCCTCGACCAGAGGCGCGGGCTCGGGCGGGGTCGGCGCCGTCGTGGACGGTCCCGGCGGCTCCGGACTTGCAAGCTGGATGAGTGCACCGGCGGCGAGAGCGAGAAACGACATCGCGATCTTCCCTTCGACTGGTCCCCGCGAGAATACCACATGGCGGGGCGCGCCACCATGCGCCGCGCAGGTCGCCGGTCGAACCGCGACGGCGGTTGGTCAGGTGGAGGGGGAGCGGAGTTCCGGCACCGCAGGGCTGCCAGAGTCCGCGACGTTCGCAGGCTGGCGACGGAGCATCGACCAGGCATCGCGAACGAGCGCGGGCCAGGCGAACCACAGGGTGAGTGCATAAGTAGCCGCGCCGACCGCGGCGAGCGCGGCCAGCTGCGCGGCCGGGTACCAGTCGGTGAACAGTCCGCGCACCGTGAACACCGCGATGGCCATCAAGCCGCATGCCACGGCAACGGGCGCGATCGCCGTGGCGAGATCGCGCAGCTGCACACCGATCGCGGGCAGCGTGAGCGCGAGGGTCACCGCGAGCAGCAAAGGCGCCGCGAGCCACCATGCATGGACGAGGCCCATCGGACCGAATCCGA
This sequence comes from uncultured Altererythrobacter sp., assembly GCA_946885545.1. The sequence goes on along the minus strand of CAMPGP010000256.1, from coordinate 1,702 downwards.
TCCCGATCAGGAACAGCGAAGGAAACAGGATCGCTCCCGAAGCGCTGGTCGCCAGGTAGATCCGCGGCCGTCCGATCGCGTTGGTGGTGGGCGAGCAGATGATCTGCAGTGCGAAGAACGGCATGGCGAGCGCAAGGCCGGCCACGAAGGGCGCCATCTCGGCCCACTTGTCGCCGAACAGCGTGAGGATCGCGGGCTCGGCGGTGAGCGACAGGCCGACGTAGATCGGGGCGACCACGAGCATGACCGTGCGGACGGTGCGCAGGAAATAGGGCGCGAGCGCGCGGCCCGCCTTGTGCAGTTCGGCGTAGGCGGGGAAGGCGACCTCGTTGATCGGGGGAATGAAACGCCCCGTGACGATGAGCGTGAGGAACAGCGCTTCGGAATAAAGGCCCAGGTCGTGGGTATCGAGCGCGCGCCCGGCGATCACGATGTCGCTCTGGCTCTGGACGATCCAGAACAGCTGACACAGCGTGAGCGCGCCCCCGAAGGTGACGAGGTCCCCGGCGCCGCGGAGATCGAACACCGGCCTCACCAGCAATCGCGCAGCAAAGGTGAGCCCGATCGCGCGCGTGGCGAACATGGCGACGGGCGCATAGACGAGTGCCCACACACCGAATCCCCGAAAGGCGAGCACAAGAGCGGTGGCGGCACCCACGAGCGCGCACCCGAGATTGACGAGCCCCTGGCTGCGAAACTCGATGCGCCGCGCGAGCAGTTCCTGCGGCAGCGCGGAGAACGGGATGGTGAGGAAGATCAGCGCCTGCACCCGCAGCATGTCGGCGATCACCGGCTGGTTGTAATAGTCGGCCGCCAGCGGAGCCATGAGGAACTGGGTCGCAGCCAGCCCGCCGTTCAGCATCAGCAGGAGCGCGAAGACCTGCCCGATTCGCCGCTCGTCCACACGATCGGCCTGGATGAGCGAGGTGGCGAAACTCTGCCCGTTGAGGAACGCGAGCGCCGTGATCACGGTCTGCGCCATGGCGAAGAGGCCGTAATCGGTCGGCTCGAGCAGGCGGACGACGAGAATCGTCGAAGTCCAGGTGATGACCTGCGCGAGGACTTGCGTACCCCAACGCCACGCGAGCGCGCTACGCACGCGACGCGCGAAAGCGATGTCGCCTCCGACTGGCGAAGTTGTACCCGTATCGCTCACAGCAACGCCCCTATCGCGCAATCGTGAAGATTTGCCGCCAACGGGCCGATTGAGTCGGGGCTGGTAGGGTGAATCAGGGCCTGAATCGGGGCCGAAAGGGCGGATTCGCGCGGCTGGCCAGCATTCGCTCAATTCCGCGGCCCACAAAAAGCGCACTTTTTTCCGTTGGCTTTCAATAACTTGAGGAGGCGGCGAAACAAAATTGCAAAAACCCGTTGACCGAATCCGGAAGCGCGCCTAATTGCCCCTCACCGACGCGGCGCTGGCGGCTTCCACCGCCCTCCGCATCGGTCGCCAACAGAACGGACAGCCGGTCCCCCGGTGTAAATCGGGGAACCATTCGCTGTCCGCTATGACTGTCTCGGCGGCTCTTTGACATCGTTGGTTTTTGATGAAGGGACATGTGGGCGACGGCGCCCGGTCCGGGGAGCTCAAGGCTCCGGTAACCGGTACCAATAAGCCGACGCCACATCCTGCGCGAACTCCACGTTTGCGTATGGGTGATGCATGTTCATTCGTATCCATTACGTTTGACAGTGCAGGTAT
>CAMPGP010000255.1 GCA_946885545.1 uncultured Altererythrobacter sp. | reverse complement strand
CTCCACCACCCTGCGCATGGTCCCCCTCCCCGTGCCGGGGAGGATTTTGCTCGTCCGAATTTGCCCACCCAACGAAAGGTGAACTGCCCCATGGATACCGTTACCCAGACCCCCGCCGCCACGACCGACCCGCTCGACGCGAGCTTCGACCTGGTCGCGCGGCAGGACAGGACCGAGGCCGATGTCGCCGCGCTGCGCGGCGAGGTCGACGAGGTGAAGGCGCGCGTCGACCGGATCGGCAAGGCCGCGGTGCGGCCCGCGCTCGCGGCCACCAGCGACAGCCCCGAGGTGAAGGGCTTCGTCGACGAGTACCTGCGGCGCGGCTCGACGGCGGAGATCAAGTCGCTCTCCGGTGCGACGCCCGCCGACGGCGGCTATGCCGTGCCGCGCCAGATCGACGCGCTGATCGCCCGGGAGCTGACCGCGATCAGCCCGATCCGCAGCATCGCGCAAGTCGTGCAGACCGGGACCAGCGGCTATCGCAAGCTCGTCAGCACCGGCGGCACGGCCTCGGGCTGGGTCTCCGAAACCGCCGCGCGGCCCGAGACCGACACCCCGCAGTTCAGCGAGATCGCCCCGCCGACCGGCGAACTCTACGCCAATCCGGCGGCGAGCCAGGCGATGCTCGACGATGTGGGCTTCGACCTCGAAGCGTGGCTGGCGAGCGAGATCGCGATGGAGTTCGCCCGCGCGGAAGGTGCCGCGTTCGTGAACGGCAGCGGGTTCGACCAGCCCGAGGGCTTCCTCAATGCACCCGCAACCGCAGCCATCGACGGGGTGCGCCCGTTCGGCACGCTGCAGTACATCGGCAGCGGCGATGCGGCGGGGCTCGGGATCGATCCGGACCTGCGGCTGATCGACCTCGTCCACACGCTCAAGGCCGGGCACCGGCAGGGCGCGAGCTTCGTGATGAACTCGGCGACGCTCGCCGAGGTTCGCAAGTTGAAAACTGCCGACGGGGCGTTCGTGTGGCAGCCGGGGCTGGTCGAGGGCCAGCCGGATCGCCTGCTCGGCTATCCGGTGGTCGAGGCAGAGGACATGCCCGACGTCGGCGCGGGCGCGTTCCCGATCGCCTTCGGCAACTTCCGCGCCGGGTATCTGATCGCCGAGCGCAGCGCGACGCAGATCCTGCGCGATCCGTTTACCAACAAGCCCTTCGTGCATTTCTACGCCACCAAGCGCGTGGGCGGGCAGGTGCTGGATTCCGGCGCGATCAAGCTGCTGAAGATCGAGGGGTAATTTGTTTGCGCCCTCAAACGCCGGGCGGGGCGCATCCGCGCCCCTTGGCTTCGCGGCATAAGCCGCGGCGGGCAGTCGCCCTTGCGGTCCGCTGGTCGCGGACCAGACCATTCCAGGCATTCGTGGCTGGGAAGGTCCGGGGATGCGACCAGCAGCCCCGCAAGCGCGACCGCGCGCCCGCAGCGCAGAAGGCGCGAGGATAGCCAAGGGGCCGGATGGCCCCGCCGGCGCTTGAGGCGCCCACAGACTGTTGCCCGCGCCGGTCTCCCCTGCCGGCGCGGGCACCCTTTTTTTCAAGCCTACATAAGGAGCGCGCGGATGCGGGCCATCATTACGCCGCCCGATCTTTCGGGTGCGCTGGACGACTTGAAGCGGTGGCTGGCGATTTCGTCGGGCGCCGAGGATGCGGCACTTGGCGGGCTGCTCGGCGCCGCGCTGGAGGCGTGCGAGGGCTTTACCGGGCTCCTGCCGCTCGCGGCCGAGTGCGGGGAAGTGCTGCCCGCGCGGACCGGCTGGCACGCGCTCGCAACGCGGCCGGTGACGGCGATCACCCAGATCGAGGGCATTCCGGCCGAGGGGCCGCGCTTCGCGCTCGCGGTCGATGCCTATGCGATCGATCTTGGCGCCGAGGGATCGGGCCGGGTTCGCACGATCCGGCAAGGCGCGGCGGGGCGGATTGCGGTGCGGTTTACCGCCGGGCTCTCGCCCCAATGGAGCGCGCTGCCCGAAAGCCTGCGCCACGGCACGATCCGCCTCGCCGCGGAACTCCATCGCGCGCGCGACGGCGCGCAGGATGCGACGCCGCCGGCCGCGGTCGCCGCGCTGTGGCGGCCCTGGCGGCGGATGCGGCTCGCATGATCGAGGCCGAAGCGACACCGCCCGCATCGGCGCTCGCCGCGCGGCTCGCGCGCAAGGCCGAAGCCCTCGCCAAGGCGCGTGCAGAGAACGCCGCCCGCCGACGCGACCCGTGGCGCTGGCGCCGTGCGGCGCTGCTGTGGCCGCTATTCGGGAAGGACTGACGATGGAACACGAGCTTCGCGCCGCGCTGATCGCCTGGCTGCGCGCCGAACCCGCGCCGCTCGACGGCCTGAACGCCGTCGAGGAAGAAGCGCCGCTGCGCGCTTCGCCCCCCTGGCTCGGGATCGCGGCGAGCGCGAGCGCAGACTGGAGCACCAAGGACCGCAAGGGGCGCGAGGTGCGAGTCGCGCTCGAACTGCATACGCGCGGCGATCAGATCGCAAGCGACGCCGCGCTGGTCAGTGCGATCGACCGGCGGGTGGAGGCTCTGCCGCGCGAGCAGGCGGGGTTTTCGATTGCCTCGATCACGTTCCTGCGCGCGCGGGCCGAGCGGCGCGCGAACAATTTGCGCAGCGTGCTGCTGGAATACCGCTTTCGCTGTCTCGAGGCCTGAAAGGCAGGAGTGAGGCGCAGTAATCACCCCCGTCATCCCCGCGAAGGCGGGGACCCAGGTTCGACAGCTCGAAGATGGATCCCCGCCTTCGCGGGGTTGACGAGAAAGGGGTTCGGAGCGGCAG
>CAMPGP010000254.1 GCA_946885545.1 uncultured Altererythrobacter sp. | reverse complement strand
TGCCGAGCAGGGTCTGCGTGCGCACGACCATGTCCTTGAGCACGTGGTTGAGCGCATGGCCGATGTGCATGTCGCCGTTGGCATAGGGCGGGCCGTCGTGGAGGATGAACTTCTCGCGCCCGCTGCGCTCCTCGCGCAGCTTCGCGTAGAGCCCCTCGTCCTGCCAGCGCGCCAGAATGCCCGGCTCCTTCTGCGGAAGGCCGGCCTTCATCGGGAAGTCGGTCTTCGGCAGGAAGACGGTGTCCCGGTAATCGCGTTGCGCGGTCTGCGCAGGGGTCTGGGCGTCGTTCATGGAACCAGCGCCGCTAGAGGAAAGCGGGCGTGTAGGAAAGTGTTTCGCACCCGAAATAGGGTTGCCGCCGCCGCTCCCCTTTCACTCACTTGGCGCCTTGGCCCGTGCGCGCGCCGAATCGCGGCGCGGCCCCCGCGGATCAGCGCGAATCGCGGCGCCGCCGGAGCGCGGCCTGCGCGGCGTCGATCTCGGCTTGCGAGCGATCGTCGAAACGGGGGATCAGCGCGGGGATCACGCTGAATCCGTCTTCGACCCGCGCATAGCCGTTGAAGCTCGCCGGGATTTCGCCCAGCTGATCGGGAAATTCGAGGCCCGCCCTGCGCGCGCCGCCACGCTGGCCGACCAGGACCACGTTCGCGCCAGCCGCCTCCATTCGCGCGATCAGCCGGTTCGGCCATCCGGCGAAGGTCCACTGGCGGTTCATCGGGATCGTCAGCGTGCCGTTCTCGCAAGCGGCGGGCACGATCCCGAACCAGCCGACCAGGCCGTAGGCGCGGGTGCAGGCCTGCGCGCCTTCCTCCGAAAATGCCCAGGCCTCGGGGAATATCTCTGCGATCCGCGCGACCGGGTCGGGGTGGCCGTGGAAACCGTCGCGCGCGGCGACCGGGTCCCGCCCCGCCTCGCGCAGCGCAGCGGCGAGCAGATCGGCCTCGTCCGGGTCCTCGCCGGTGAAGTTGTAGAGCAACCGCGCACGGCCTGCTGCGCGGATCGCCTCCGCCAGGGTCGGGATCGCGCCCACTCCCTTGCCCCGAAACGGATGGGTCGCGCCCCCGTCGGCGCTGTAGCCATGGCCCGCATCGAGCGCCTTCAGTTCGGCCATCGTCAGCGCGCGGACCTCTCCCTTGCCGTCGGTGCGGCAATCGACCGTCCGGTCGTGGAACACGGCGATTTCCCCATCCGCGGTTGGCGCGATATCGATCTCGATCACGTGCGCCCCCAGCTTGGCGGCACGCGCAATGGATCGCGTAGTGTTTTCGAGATAATCGTGCGCGGGCGGCTCGATCCGGGTGGCGGCACAGGTGTCGCGCTCGACCCCCGCATGGTCGCGAAGCTGGTGGATTCCGCCGTGCACGATCAGCTTGACCGCGCCCTTGGGCTCGGGCGCCAACCAGCTCGCGTTGAGCACGGTCAGCACCAGGAACACGACCGCGAGCGCGAAACCGCCGTAGCGCAGCACGCGCTTCACGCCAGCAGCTCGCGCGCCTGCCGGCAGTCGGCATCCATCTGCGCCACCAGCGCATCGAGCGTATCGAACTTGCCTTCGGGCCGCAGGAAATGGTGGAACGCCACCTCGATCTCCTGCCCGTAGAGATCGCCCGCGAAGTCGAAGAAATGCGGCTCGAGCAGTTCCTTCGGCGGTTCGAACTGGGGGCGCACGCCGATGTTCGCCGCGCCCTTCAGCTCCTGCCCCGTCGCCAGCACTCGCCCGGTCACGGCGTAGATGCCGAACTTCGGCCGCAGGTATTGTTCGATCGCGAGGTTCGCGGTCGGATAGCCGATCTCACGCCCGCGCTTGTCGCCGTGCTCGACCACGCCGCGGATCGCGAAGGGGCGGGTGAGCAGCCGCGCGGCTTCCTGCGGATCGCCCGCGCGCAAGGCGTCGCGCACCCGGCTGGAGGATACCGGCGCGCCGCCGTCCATCACCGGCGCCACCGCGCGCGCGGCGATCCCGGCCTCGCGGCCGAGCGTTTCGAGCAGCGCACGGTCGCCTGCGCGGCCCTTGCCGAAGGTGAAATCCTCGCCCGTCACCACACCCGCCGCGCCGAGCCGCTCGGCCAGCAGCACGCGCACGAAATCCTCCGCGCTCGTGCCGGCGAGTTCGGCGTCGAAGTGGAACACCAGCATCGCGGTCGCCCCGGCGGCGAGGTACAGTTCCTGCCGCTGCTCGAGCGTAGTCAGGCGAAAGGGCGGGACGTCGGGCTTGAACAGGCGCACCGGGTGCGGGTCGAAGGTGGCGATGATCGAGGGGCGGCCCTCGGCGCGCGCCCACTCGATCGCCTCGCGCGCGACCGCCTGGTGGCCCATGTGGAACCCGTCGAAATTGCCGAGCGCGATCACCGCGCCGCGCAAGGGTTCGGGCAGGGGCTGGCGATGGTCGAGCCACCTCATGCCGCCCGCTCCAGCGTGACGAAATCGAATGCGGGCAGGTCGCCCTGTGCCGGATGGCTCACGCGCGAGGCTTCGCGCCATGCGGGGCCGAGCTCCGGCATCACCGTATCGCCCGCATAATCGGCATGGATCTCGGTCAGCTCGACCCGCGCGGAAAGCGAGAGGAACATCTCGAATACCGCCGCACCCCCAATCACCGCGACCTCGCCGTCGCCCGCAAGTGCCAGCGCATCCTCCGGCGTGCGCGCAACTTCCGCGCCCTCGGCGGCCCAGCCCCGGTCGCGCGTCAGTACGATGTGGCGGCGGCCGGGGAGCAGGCCGGGCAGGCTCTCGAAGGTCTTGCGGCCCATGATCATCGGCTTGCCGCCCCCGTC
>CAMPGP010000253.1 GCA_946885545.1 uncultured Altererythrobacter sp. | reverse complement strand
CCGTCCATCACCACGTAGGCGAACACCGCGAAGGCGATGATGAAGGCCCAGATCAGCGGGAGGTCGAGTTCCATCATTCGGCCTCCTGCCGGTTGCGCGGCAGGGAATCGGGATCGCCGGGGTTCTGCGTCGGGCCGGGGGTGATGCCCGCGGTGCGGATCGGGCCGCGCTCGCCCATCTTGACCCCGCGTTCGCCGGGCTGCGGCGACTTGCCCATCAACTTCAAGATGTACCAGGTGCCCGCCCCGAACACCGCGAAATAGACGATCACGAACGCGACCAGCGACGTCGCCACGGCGGGCGCGGCGAGCGGGCTCGCGCTATCGACCGTGCGCAGCAGGCCGTACACCGTCCACGGCTGGCGCCCGACTTCGGTGGTGATCCACCCGGCAAGCACGGCTACGAAGCCCGAGGGCGCCATGACGAGCGCCGCGCGGTGCAGCCAGGTCCAGTCGTAGAGCTTGCGGCGCCAGCGCGCGAACAGGCTCCACAGCCCGATGCCGAGCATCGCGAAGCCGATCCCGACCATGACCCGGAACGACCAGAAGACGATCCCGACCGGCGGGCGATCCTCCTCCGCGATCGTGTCGAGCCCGTCCAGCGGGGCATCGAGGTCGTGCTTGAGGATCAGCGAGGAGGCCTTGGGTATCTCGACAGCGTAGTCGACCCGCTGTTCCGCGCTGTTCGGGATGCCGAACAGGATCAGCGGGGCGCCGTCGGGATGGCTCCGGTAATGGCCCTCCATCGCCATGACCTTGGCCGGCTGGTGTTCGAGCGTGTTGAGCCCGTGCATGTCGCCCGCGACGATCTGCGCCGGGACGACGATCGCCGCCATCCACATCGCCATCGAGAACATCGTGCGCGCGTGCGGGTTGGTGCGATCCTTGAGCAGGTGCCAGGCGCCGACGCCCCCGACCGCGAAGGCCGTGGTGAGGTAGGCCGCAAGCACCGTGTGGACCAGGCGGTAGGGGAAACTGGGGTTGAAGACGATGTCCCACCAGCTCGGGCCGGGGAGGAACTGGCCGTTGGCGCCCATCTCGAACCCGGTGGGCGTGTGCATCCACGAATTGACGCTGAGGATCCAGAAGGCCGAGACGAACGTGCCCAGTGCGACCATGCAGGTGGCGGCGAAGTGCAGCTTGCGCCCGACCTTCTCCATTCCGAACAGCATGACGCCGAGGAACCCGGCCTCGAGGAAAAACGCGGTCAGTACTTCGTAGGCCATCAGCGGTCCGATCACCGGCCCGGCCTTGTCGGAAAACACTGCCCAGTTGGTCCCGAACTGGTAGGACATGACGATGCCCGACACGACGCCCATCGCGAAGGCGACGGCGAAGATCTTCAGCCAGTACTTGAACAGGTCGTGGTAGCGCTGCTCGCCCGTCTTCAGCCACAGCGCCTCGAGCACCGCGAGGAAGCTCGCCAGCCCGATCGAAAAGGCGGGAAAGATGAAATGGAAGCTGATCGTGAACGCGAACTGGATTCGCGCGAGGAGGATGGCGTCGAGGTCCTGCAGCATCGCGGAGCGGACCCTAGCGGACTATTCCCGCCGGGTGAAATGGCAATAGGGTCACGAGTGTTGCGTGCAGCGCAACATTCCGCAGCGAAACGGCAGAATCGCTGGGCTCCGGCGCGAAAACACTTGCGGCCGCCCCGGCAATCCTCACATCGTCACGCGATGTTGCGCCAGTACGAACTTGTGGAACGGGTCAAGGAATACGACCCCGACGCCGACGAGGCGCTGCTCAACCGCGCCTACGTCTATACCGTGCAGAAGCACGGCACCCAGAAGCGTGCCAGCGGCGATCCCTATTTCAGCCACCCGGTCGAGGTCGCCGGGCTGATGACCGATCTCCAGCTCGACCAGGAAACGATCATCACCGCGCTGCTCCACGACACGGTGGAGGACACGCTGGCGACGATCGAGGACGTGGAGGAGCATTTCGGCACCGAAGTCGCGCGGCTTGTCGACGGGGTAACCAAGCTCTCCAAGATCGAGGCCATGCCCGAGAACGAGCGTGCGGCCGAAAACCTGCGCAAGTTCCTGCTGGCGATGAGCGAGGACATCCGCGTGCTGCTGGTCAAGCTCGGCGACCGGCTGCACAACATGCGCACGCTGCATTTCATCAAGAGCCCGGAAAAGCGCCGCCGGATCGCGCGCGAAACGATGGATATCTATGCCCCGCTCGCCGAGCGCGTTGGCATGTACGAATACATGCGCGAGATGCAGCTGCTCGCGTTCGAGCAGCTCGAGCCCGAGGCCTATCGCACGATCACCGGTCGGCTCGAGCAGATCCGGCGCCAGGGCGGAGGGCAGGTCGATGCAATCGCGCTGACGATCAAGCAGGCGCTCGCCGAAGCCAGGCTCAAGGTCGAGGTCGCCGGGCGGGAGAAGCACCCTTATTCGATCTGGAAGAAGATGGCCGAGCGCCACCTGCCGTTCGATCAGGTGACCGACATCATGGCCTTTCGCGTCATCTGCGAGAGCGAGGCGGACTGTTATGCCGCGATGGGGGTGTTGCACACCACCTGGCAGTTCATCCCGGGCAAGTTCAAGGACTACATCTCCACCCCCAAGACCAACGGCTACCGCTCGCTCCACACCTCGCTGATCTACGAGAACTCGATGCGCGTGGAAGTGCAGATCCGCACCCGCGACATGCACCGCACCAACGAATTCGGGCTCGCGGCGCACTGGGCCTACAAGCAGGGCGATCGGCCCGACGGGCAGGTCGGCTGGCTGCGCGACCTGATCGAGATCGTCGACGCCAGCCACGACGCCG
>CAMPGP010000252.1 GCA_946885545.1 uncultured Altererythrobacter sp. | reverse complement strand
CCTACGAACCGTGGCGCTATCCCGACGACTGGGTGACCGAGAACTTCGCCCCCGAAGGCCCCAAGCTCCTGTGGCACGGCGGGTGGCTCTACCTGGTCACCGCGGTTGGCGGAACCGCCGGCCCGCCGACCGGCCACATGGTCATCGCCGCGCGCTCGCGCTCGGTCCACGGGCCGTGGGAGCACTGCCCGCACAACCCGATCATCCGCACCCGCTCGGCCGACGAGCCGTGGTGGTCGCGCGGCCACGCCACGCTGGTCGAAGGGCCAGCGCCGGGCGACTGGTGGGCGGTCTATCACGCTTACGAAAACGGCTACCTGACGCTGGGCCGGCAGACCCTGCTCGAACCGATTGAGTGGACCGACGACGGCTGGTTCCGCGCGCTCGGCGGCGATCTCTCACAGCCGATGGCCAAGCCGCGCGGCGGCAAGCCGGGCCCTTCGGCGCCGCCGCTGTCGGACGCCTTCTCGGAAGACCGGATGGGCACGCAATGGGCGTTCCACGAACCTGCGCCCGACGAAGCAAGAAGGATCGACTATGTTCCCGGCGGGCTGATGCTGGCCGGCAGCGGCAGCTCCCCGGCCGATTCCGCGCCGCTCATCTGCATCGTGCCCGACCGCTCGTACGAAGCGGAAATATCGTTCGACCTGATCGGCGGGGCCGATGCCGCGCTCTTGCTGTTCTACAATCACAAGGCGTTCGTCGGACTGGGCTTCGACGGCGAGAGGCTCAAGCTGTTCCAATATGCCGACGAGCTGCAATGGGCGCGCGCTCCGCTCGAGGCACGCAGCCTTCGCCTGCGGGTGACCAACCACGAGAACATCGCCGCCTGGTACTATTCGACCGACGAAGGCGAGAGCTGGAAACGGCACGACACGCGGATGGAAGTGTCCGGCATGCACCACAACGTCTTCGGCGGATTCCTCGGCCTGCGGATCGGGCTCTACGCCGGCGGCGAGGGCGCGGTGCGCCTGCGCGACTTCCGCTACCGCGGAAACCCGCCGCCGGTGGTCGAGAGCGCGCTTCGCTAGGCGGCCATTTCGCCCTCGTCGGTCCGTCCGATCGCGGACCAGTCGACGCGCCGCGTCGCGTACATGATCCCGGCCAGCGCGGCGAACAGCAGCAGCGAACCGATCAGCAGCGAGTACGTCTCCATGCTCAGCAGCACGAAGAGCAGCGCGTAGAGCCCGGCGAGCATCGCGCCGATGAAGCCTGCTCGGCGCCAGGTGCCGAGCACCGCGGCGCTATAGGCGGTGAGCAGCGCGATGATCGCAGCCGCCGCCACGAGATAGGCCCAGGCGAAGCCGATCACCTCGGAAAAGGCGAGCAGCAACACGAAGAACAGCACGAGGCCCGCACCGGTGAGCAGGTATTCGGCCGCCGCCACGCGAGCGCCGCCGACCACGTCGAACATCAGGAACGCCGCGAAGGTGAAGCCGATGAAGAGGAATCCGTATTTCACCGCACGGTCGACCTGGCTGTAGAGATCGACCGGATCGACCAGACCGATGCGCGCGGCCATGCCCGGCTCTCCTATCGCCGCCGCGACCGTGTCGCGCATCGGCGGGGATGGATAGCTGCCATCGGACAGCTCGAACGGCGGCGGGCCGTCGTCCACGGTGGAGACCAGCGGCCGCCCCAGCGCGAGGTTGGTGATGCCCTCGTAGGTCGCGGAGAACCCGGCGGAGGAAATCTCGCGCGCGTCGGGCAGGAACGAGCCGCTGAAGCTTGGATGCGGCCACGGTGAAGTGACCCGCCACGCTGTCGCGCCGCCGCGCGGGACCAGCGCGAGCGAATGGCTGCCGCGGATGCCGTATCGCCAGCTCACGGCTAGCGCCTGCTGGCCGTCCCATTCGACAAAGGCGGAGAAGCCCGAACCGCCGGTCGCGGCCGGACCATTGCCCGGCTGCAGCGCGAGCGGCGCGCCGTCCACGCGCACCGCGGCATCGTTCTTCAGCCCGCGCGGGTCTGAAACGCCGAAGCGCAATTCGGCCTGGTCGAGCAGCAAGTCGCCGGGCCGCACGCCGAAACGTTCGAGATCCGCCGGCAGCTCGAAGCGGGCCTCCCCGCTCATGCGCGTTTCGTAGACCACGGTTTCGTAGATCGCGTAGCGCTTGCGATCCGGGTCGATCGCGGTCTCGATCGATTGCCGCGTCGGCGAGACGAACAGGTGGCGGCGCGAACGGATCGTGCGTTCGCGGCGCTGCCCGTCGACGACCTCGGTTTCCACGCTTTCGGCGACGAACGGTATGACGAGGACCGGGCCGGTAACGGTCTGCGCTCCGCCCCACCCCGCGGTGATGGATGTCTGCGCCTGCTGCGACTGGCTCTCGCGGTCGTACACCAGCAGGTAGACCATCATCAGGGGAACGATCAGCACCGCCGCGACCAGACCTGCGAAGAACAGCTTCCTGCCCGGGCTTCGTTCGGCCGTCATCGGCGCATTCCTTCTCGATATCGCGACGAACCGTGCGATGCGAGCGACGAACTGAATGGCGGGTGAATGCGCTAGCGGGCGATGATTCCGAGCAGGACGGCGACCCCGAGCACGATCAGGAAGCCGTTGAACAGCACCAGCGCCCAGCTCGGCAGGCGCGCGGTGTCGGGATCGGGCCGCAGCGCCCTGCCCGTCAGGTCGCGCCAGATGCCGGCGACGAAACAGAACTCCGAGAACACGATCAGCACGATCGAGGCGCTCAGCACGATCCACGGCTCGACCAGGTCCTCGAGCAGCGCCTTGGCGCCGATGCCGGCGGCGAGCGAGGCCAAACCGGTGCGCATCCACGCGGCGTACGTTCGCTCGGCGGCGAGCAGCGTGCGGTCGG
>CAMPGP010000251.1 GCA_946885545.1 uncultured Altererythrobacter sp. | reverse complement strand
GGGTTGGGCTGCCCGCGCAAGCTGACGCTCATGCAGGCAAGGCGACACTTTTGCTCCGCAAGGCGACGGTTTCGGGCGACACCATGGTCAGTGCGACCATTGGGACCATTCGGTGCCGCTAGTCCTCGCGACCACCGCGCCCGGCGAGCCCGAGATCTTTGCCTCCCTCCAGGGCGAAGGCCCCTCGGCGGGCAAGCCGTGCGCGTTCGTGCGGCTGTCGCGCTGCAACCTCGCGTGCGTGTGGTGCGACACCGCCTACACCTGGCGCTTCGAAGGCGACGACCGGCCGCACCGCGCCGGGATCGCCTACCAACGCACCGCGAACCAGGTCACGCTGAGCGAGGCCGAGGCCGCCGCGCGGATCCTCGCGCTGGCCAAGCCGCGCCTCGTCGTCACCGGCGGCGAGCCGCTGCTCCAGGCCGCCGCGCTCGCCCGCCTGCTTGGACATCTCAACACCCTCCCAAGCTCCCGCGTAGGCGGGAGCCCAGGGCCGCAGACGCCGAGTTCCGCGGCTCCGGGTCCCCGCCTTCGCGGGGAAGCGGTATTTGTCGAGATCGAGACCAATGGCACCGTCGCCCCGCCCCCGGCGCTCGACGCGCTGGTCCAGCAGTACAACGTCAGCCCCAAGCTCGCGCATTCGGGCAACCCGGCCGAGCTGGCGCTGCTTCCCGAACGCCTCGCGCACTGGGCCGCCGAGCCGCGCGCGTTCTTCAAGTTCGTGATCGCCGAGCCCGGCGACGTCGCCGAAGTCCTGGCGCTCAAAGACCGCTTCGCGATCCCTTCCGAGCGCCTCTACCTGATGGCCGAAGGCACCGACGCGGCCACGCTCGCGGCCCGCGAAAGCTGGCTTGCACAGCTCTGCCTCGACCACAATTTGACTTTGTCCAAGCGATTGCACATCGAGCTGTACGGCGACACGCGGGGGACGTGATGAGCTCGAAGCCACCTCAAGGGCCCGCCGCAAGACCGGCGATGCGCGGCGACCTCACCGAAGGCCCGGTGCTGCGCACGCTGATGCTGTTCAGCGTGCCGATGCTGCTGTCGAACATCCTCCAGTCGCTGTCGGGCACGGTCAATTCGATCTGGGTCGGCCGGCTGATCGGCGAGGACGCGCTGGCCGCCACCGCCAACGCCAACATCCTGATGTTCCTCGTCGCCGGGGCGGCGTTCGGCTTCGGCATGGCCGCGACGGTCAAGATCGGCCAGCGCTTCGGCGCGCGCGACATCGACGGCGCGCGGCGCACGTTCGGGACCGCGGTCGGCTTCTCGGCGGTGCTGATGGTGGGCATCGCGCTGCTCGGCTGGCTTGCCGCGCCGGCGCTGCTCACCGCGCTCGACACGCCCGGCCACGCCTATGGGCTGGCGCTGACCTACCTCAGGCTGATGTTCGTCTCGATGCCGTTCATGATGGTCTCGGTGATCCTGACGATGGGCCTGCGCGGCACCGGCGACGCCAAGACGCCGCTGATGTTCATGCTGATGACCGTGGCGATCGACATCGTGCTCAACCCGATGCTGATCTCCGGCTTCGGGCCGTTTCCGGAGATGGGCATCGCCGGCTCGGCGACCTCGACGATCATCGCCAGCCTGGTCTCGTTCGTGGCGATGGTGATCTACGTCTATGCCAAGGACCTGCCGCTGCGGCTGCGCGGGCCCGAGCTCGGCTTTCTCAAGCCGCGCCGCGAGGAGCTGCACTACATCGTCACCAAGGGCATCCCGATGGGGGCGCAGATGCTGGTGATGAGCGCGGCGGGCGTGATCGTGGTCGGCCTGGTCAACCGCGAGGGCCTGCTGATGACCGCCGCCTATGCCGCGGCGATGCAGCTGTTCACTTACATCCAGATGCCGGCGATGGCGATCGGCGGTGCGGTTTCGGCGATGGCGGCGCAGTTCATCGGCGCGAGGAAGTGGGACCGGCTCGACCACATCACGCGTGCCGGGGTGATCGTGAACTTCGCCATGACCGGGCTGCTCACCGCACTGCTGCTGGTGTTCGACCGTGCAGCGCTGGGGCTGTTCCTCGGGCCCGACAGCCCGGCGGTGCCGCTCGCGCGGCACATCTCGCTGCTCGCGGTGTGGAGCTTCATGCTGTTCGGCGTGACGATGGTCTATTCGGCCACGATGCGCGCCGGCGGCGCGGTGTGGGCGCCGCTGCTGATCATCGCCATCGCGCTCTATCCGGTGCGGCTGGGGTTCTACTACCTGACCTACGACTGGCTCGGCGCGGACGCGATCTGGCTGTCGTTCACGGTCGGCTCGGTCGCCGGGCTGGTGCTCGGCTGGGGGTTCTACCGCTATTCGGGATGGCGCAAGCACGCCCTCGCCGAGGCTCCCGAGGAAGCTCGCGAGCAGATCCAGGCCGACGGCGAGCCCGCCGGGCGGATGGTGCCGGACGTGTAAGGTCTCAAGTTGCTCCCCGTTTCCGCGTAGCGGGAATGGGGAGGTGGCGCCGGCCGCAGGCCGGTGACGGAGGGGTGTGCGGCGCGAGACCCCTCCACCACCCTACGGGTGGTCCCCCTCCCCATTCCGGCTGCGCCGAAACGGGGAGGAACTTTGCCTATTTCCCCTGGGCGCGCCAGCGCTGCACGGTGCGGACGACGCGCTCCTCCTCGCCGCCGCTCTCGCGCCACAGCTCGGTGAAGCTCGGGTCTTCCGAGGCCGGGCGCTTCGATTCCTCGAGGTTGTCGAAGCTGACGCGGATCGGGATCGCCACGCCTTCGCCGCAGATGATGCACTCGCGGTTGCGCAGGGCGGGAATCGAATCGAGGAAGCCGCGCGCGCCTTCGGGCATCGCCGCCTTCACGAACGCCTGGTCGCGGTCGTTGT
>CAMPGP010000250.1 GCA_946885545.1 uncultured Altererythrobacter sp. | reverse complement strand
GCGCGATGAGCTGGGTGTCCGAGCGCAACCTCGTCTCCGCGATCAGCAACGCGGGTGGGTTCGGCGTGATCGCCTGCGGGGCGATGACGCCCGAGCTGCTCGATGCAGAGATCGCCGCGACGCGCGCACTGACCGAGCGGCCGTTCGGCGTGAACCTGATCACGATGCACCCGCAGCTGTTCGACCTCATCGAGGTTTGCGAGAAGCACGCCGTCACCGACGTCGTGCTCGCGGGCGGCATCCCGCCCAAGGGCAGCGTCGAGGCGATCAAGGGCGGGGCGAACCCGGCCAAGGTGATCTGCTTCGCGCCCACCCTGGCGCTGGGCAAGAAGCTGCTGCGCTCGGGCGCCGACGCGCTGGTGATCGAAGGGATGGAGGCGGGCGGCCATATCGGCCCGGTCTCGACCAGCGTGCTGGCGCAGGAAATCCTTCCCGAACTGGCCGAGGAGCACGTGGTGTTCGTCGCCGGGGGGATCGGCAAGGGCCAGGCGATCGCGGGCTATCTCGAGATGGGCGCGGCGGGCGTGCAGCTCGGCACGCGCTTCGCCTGCGCGACCGAGAGCATCGCGCATCCCGATTTCAAGAAGGCCTTCTTCCGCGCCAGCGCGCGCGATGCGGTGACCAGCGTGCAGGTCGATCCGCGCCTGCCGGTGATCCCGGTGCGCGCATTGAAGAACAAGGGCACCGAGAGCTTCACCGCCAAGCAGCGCGAGGTCGCGGCCATGCTCGACGGCGAAGGCATCGAAATGGCCGAAGCCCAGCTCCAGATCGAGCACTACTGGGCTGGTGCGCTGCGCCGCGCGGTGATCGACGGCGATGTCGAGGGCGGTTCGCTGATGGCGGGTCAGTCGGTCGGCATGGTCAAGGAAGAAGAGCCGGTAGCTCAGATCATCGCCAAGCTGATGGCCGAGAGCGAAGAGGCGCTGACGCGCCGATAGCATGGCGGAACCGCTTGTCCTGACGCTCAGTTGCGCGGACCGACCGGGGATCACCGCGCAGGTGACCGGGCTACTGTTCGAACACGGCGGCAACATCCTCGAGGCGCAGCAGTTCAACGACCGCACGAGCGACGCGTTCTTCATGCGCATCGCCTTCGATCCGGGCGGGACGAGTGTAGAGAACTTTCGCGCGGCCTTCGCCCCGTTCGCCGAACACAGCGCGATGGCGTGGAAGCTGGTCCGCCGCGACCGCCCGCGCCGCGTGCTCATCATGGTCAGCAAGTTCGACCATTGCCTAGCCGATCTGCTCTACCGCTGGCGCATCGGCGAGCTGGCGATGGAGCCGGTGGGGATCGTGTCCAATCATCCGCGCGAGGCGATCAGCCACACCAACATCGGCGACATCCCGTTCCACCACCTGCCGGTTTCCGCCGAAGGCAAGGCGGCGCAGGAAGCGCAAGTGCGCGCGATCGCGGAGCAGAGCGGGGCGGAGCTGATCGTGCTCGCGCGCTACATGCAGATCCTGTCGGACGAGCAGGCCGCACATTTCGCCGGGCGCTGCATCAATATCCACCACTCGTTCCTGCCCGGCTTCAAAGGCGCCAAGCCCTATCATCAGGCGCACACGCGCGGGGTGAAGATGATCGGTGCGAGCGCGCACTACGTCACCGCCGACCTCGACGAAGGGCCGATCATTCACCAGGATGTCGAGCCGATCACGCATGCCGACAGCCCCGACGATCTGGTCCGCAAGGGACGCGAGATCGAAAGCCGCGTGCTTGCCGAGGCGGTCCGGCTACATCTGGAAGAACGCGTGCTGATGAACGGCGCGCGCACGGTGGTTTTCAGGGGCTGACCGCGGCGGCCAGCCCCCGGCTCGTCGAACCGCCGGTCAGATTGCGGCGTCGCGCTTGACGGTGATCACCTGCGGATAGGTGAATTCCTTCAGACCCTCGATGCCGTATTCGGCGCCGAAGCCCGATTGCTTGTGCCCGCCGAACGGCGCGAGCGGATTGATGTGGAGGAATTCGTTGATCCACACGGTGCCGGTCTCGAGCTGTTCGGCGATGGCGACGCCCTTGTCCGCATCCTTGGTCCAGACTGCGCCGGCGAGCCCGTATTCGGAAGCGTTGGCGCGCGCGATCGCCTCTTCCTCGGTCGAGAACTTCATCAGCGGCATGACCGGCCCGAACTGTTCCTCGGCGACGATGCGGGCGTCCTCGGGCGGATTGTCGAGAATGGTGATCGGCACGAAGTAGCCCGAACCCGATGGATCGACGTCGCCACCGACTAGGAACGTGTAGCCGCTGTCCTTCGCGTCCTGGATCAACTCGCACACGCGCTCGAACTGCTTGCGGTTCTGGATCGGCCCGACGCCGGTGCCCTGCTGCGAACCGTCGCCCACCGTCACGCCTTTCGCGTACTCGGCGATGGCTTTCGACAGGTCGTCGTAGATGTCCTCGTGGATGTAGATGCGCTTGGCCGCGACGCAGATCTGCCCGGCGTTGGAAAAACTCGACCAGAACAGTTGCTCTGCCACCTTCTCGACGTCGGCGTCGGGCAGCACGATCGAGGCGTCGTTGCCGCCGAGTTCGAGCGTGATGCGCTTCAGGTCTTTCGAGGCGCCTTCCATGATCTTCTTGCCCGTCGCAGTCGAGCCGGTGAAGGTGATCTTGTCGATGTCCGGGTGCCCGGTGATCAGCGGCCCGAGCGAGTCCTCGCCGGTGATGACGTTGACCACGCCCGCGGGGACCACGTCCTTGATCAGTTCGGCAATGCGCAGCGTGGTGAGCGGGGTGAAGGGGCTGGGCTTGAGCACGATGGTGCAGCCCGAGAGGATCGCGGGGACGATCTTCTGGATCGCCATCATCACCGGGAAGTTCCACGGCACGATCCC
>CAMPGP010000249.1 GCA_946885545.1 uncultured Altererythrobacter sp. | reverse complement strand
CGCCTCCACCACCCCCCGTCAAGGTCGTGCCGGCCAAGCCGACGCCTCCGGGCGGCGCCGCGCCCGCGATGTTCGTTCCACCGCGCGGCGCCGACGGAATCCGCCGCACGGTCAATTACGGTCTGTCGACCGAACACGCCGCGTGGAATCTCCGCTCGGCGCTCAACGTTGCCGCCCTCAACTGCCTCGATCCCGAGCACGCCGACATCCTGCCGGCATACAAGGCATACCTAGAGCGCGGCGAGAAAGAGCTGACGCAGACGAACCGCGCCGTGCTCGCGGAATATCGCGAGAACTACGGCTCCGAGGGTCAGGCCGCCTACGATCGCTTCATGACGCAGGTGTACAACTACTTCGCATTGCCGCCCGCGCTGGCTGACTTCTGCGACGCTTCGCAGGTCGTGGCGCGTGAATCGCTGCTCGTCCCCGCCGAAGAGTTCGACGCCTTCGCCCTGCGCAGTCTGCCGGTCCTCGAAGCCGTGTTCGACGGGTTCTACAGCTCGTACGAGCGCTATCGCACCTCGCTGGCTTCGTGGAACGCGGAATATGGGCCGCCCCAACCGGCCACGACGCTGGTGGCGACCAATGTCACCGCGGGTCTCGGCGGGCAGGGCTTGCCTGCGACCGATCTGCCCGCATCGGGCGAGGCCTTCGCGGGGACGGACGTGAGCTCTGGCGAAACGGTCCAGGCGATACCCACCTTCGATCCTTCGCCCAGCGTGGCCTCGCCGCCAGCCGCGGGCCAGGCGATCGTCCTTCCGACGTTCGAGCAGCCCGTCCAGATGGTGTCGGAACCGGTCGTTCAGGGGCAGGCGCAAGCTTCCGCCGAGCCGGGCTTCGGCGCCTCCGTCGCGCCGCCCGCGCCCGTGGAAGAGCAACCCGCAGAGACGCCCGTGATCGTGCTGACGCCGGTTCCCGAACCCGAGCCCGCTGGCTCCGACGACGCGGAAAACGGGGGCGAGTGACCAAGGGGCATTTTGCCCTTTGCAGCGCGCCGGACATTCGCTAAGGCGCGCCCTCGCTTCGCGGCCCGGCCGCATCGCGACAAACCTGGAACGGGGCCGTAGCTCAGTTGGGAGAGCGCGTCGTTCGCAATGACGAGGTCAGCGGTTCGATCCCGCTCGGCTCCACCAGGTAAATCTTCGAAGAAAATATTCCTGGGTCTCCTTGGTTTGCGGGCGCCCATCCGGGCGCGTGTCCTCGCGGCTTTTCCTCCCTTCGGCCAGGCCGCAGGGAGCGAGGATAGCCAAAGCCGCGGATGCGGCCGCCGGCGTTCGAGGCGAAAACAAAAAAACCTCCCGCGCCGGGCCAAACATCTCTATCTGCCACGCCATGCACTTTCTCGATCAAGCAAAGATATATCTGAAATCAGGCGCGGGAGGCCCCGGGGCGGTCAGCTTCCGGCGTGAGAAGTACGTCGAATACGGCGGACCCGACGGTGGTAACGGCGGCAAGGGCGGAGACATCGTGTTCGTCGCGGTGCAGGGCCTCAATACGCTGATCGACTTCCGCTATTCGCAGCACTTCAAGGCGCCGCGCGGCGCGCACGGCATGGGCCGCGATCGTACCGGTGGGGGTGCCGACGATCTCGTGATCGAAGTGCCGGTCGGCACGCAGGTCCTCTCGGAAGACAAGGAACAGGTGCTCGCCGATTTCACCGAGGTCGGCCAGCGCGTCGTGCTGCTCGAAGGCGGCATGGGCGGGCGCGGCAACGCGAGCTACAAGACCAGCACCAACCGAGCCCCGCGCCAGCACCAGCCCGGCATTCCGGGTCAGGAGATGTGGGTCTGGCTGCGGCTCAAGCTGCTCGCCGACGTCGGGCTGCTCGGCCTGCCCAACGCGGGCAAGAGCACCTTCATCAATCAGGTTTCGAACGCCCAGGCCAAGGTCGGCGACTATGCCTTCACGACGCTGATTCCGAAGCTCGGGGTGGTGCGGCACAAGGGCAGGGAATTCGTCCTCGCCGACATTCCGGGCCTGATCGAGGGCGCGGCGGATGGAGCGGGGATCGGCGACCGGTTCCTCGGCCACATCGAGCGTTGCCGGGTGCTCGTCCACCTGGTCGACATCTCGGGCGAGGATCCGGCCGGGGCCATGCGCACGGTGCAGGCCGAGCTCGCGGCCTATGGCGAAGGCCTCTCTGAGAAGCCGCAGCTTATCGCGCTCAACAAGATCGACCTCGCCGATCCCGAGCTGGTCGCGGGTTATGCCGAAGAGCTTCGCGCCGCCGGCGCGGCCGAGGTGTTCGGCGTTTCGGGTGCGACGGGAGCGGGGATAGAGACGATGCTGGATGCGATCCTGGGCTATCTTCCCGAGCGGACCGCGACCGAAACCAAGGGATCCGAAGTCGAGGATTCCGGCGGCGAAGCAATTGATTGGTCGCCGCTCGACTGATTGCGCCGGTATATCGGAAGTCTGGCTTAGCCTGTCGCACGCTTCGTCGCGGCGGGCAGCGATCCCGCCTTTCGCCGGATGACGAACCGATCGTGTCCCGCTAAGCGCCCGCAATGTCCGTTTCCACGCTCCATGATCTGACCGATGCCGCGGCCGCGCCGCGCGTGGTGCTTAAGATCGGCTCGTCGCTGCTGGTCGATGGCGAGGGTCGCGCGCGGGGCGAATGGCTCGAATCGATCGCGCGGGATATCGCCGATTTGCGCCGCGGAGGGCAGGCGGTGATCGTGGTCAGTTCGGGCGCCATCGCGCTCGGCGCTTCGCGGCTGGGGCTCGAGCGGGGCGGGCGCGGCAGCCTCGCCGATGCGCAGGCCGCGGCTTCGGTCGGTCAGATCGCGCTGGCCTCGCTGTGGTCCGACAAGCTGGCGGCGCAGGGGCTCACCGCGGCGCAACT
>CAMPGP010000248.1 GCA_946885545.1 uncultured Altererythrobacter sp. | reverse complement strand
GCGGTCGACTACGAGGGCGCGGGTACGATCGAATTCATCGCCGACGCCAGCGAAGGCCTGCGCGCCGACCGCATCTTCTTCATGGAAATGAACACCCGCCTGCAGGTCGAGCATCCGGTGACCGAGGAGATTACCGGGGTCGATCTGGTGGAATGGCAGCTGCGGGTGGCGAGCGGGGAGACGATCCCGCTGAAGCAGGAAGAGCTGAGCATCAACGGATGGGCCATCGAGGCGCGGCTCTATGCCGAGGACCCGGCGAAGGGGTTTCTGCCGAGTACTGGGCGGTTGGAGCTACTAAATCTGCCCCACAGCGCACGGATAGATACCGGCGTTGTCGAAGGCAGCGAAATTTCGCCGTTCTATGACCCGATGATCGCGAAGGTTATAGTGCATCGGCAGGATCGGGAAGAAGCGCTCGAAGCGATGGAACTGGCCTGTAGCTCCGTTGCGGCATGGCCGGTCAAGCACAACGCATGGTTTCTGTCGCGGCTAATGGAGCTGCCCGAATACGCCGAAGGTCGAATGACAACTGGGTCGATCAACGACCACATTGAAATGCTCATTGAAATGCCGGTTCCATCCAGCGGAATGTTGGCTGCAGCGGCGGAGTCGGCGTTTTTTAGCCACGTCTCGTGGGATGACACCGAGCGCGCGACCGGAACGATGGGATTTCGGTTGAATGCGCCTCGACGTGCCGAAGCGGTGATCGCCATCAATGGCGAGCCTCACGCCGTCTCGATTGACGTTCCCCTAGCTCAGGATTGGCGCGACAGCGCCCTCAGCCGAGAAGAGTACGGGCGAGGCGTATTCGCTGAAGGAGGCGCGAGTTTCGAATTGGCCGAATATCGCGCGGGCAGCACCGGCCACCACCACGCCCAGGACGGCGACATCGTCGCGCCGATGCCGGGCAAGGTCATCGCGGTCGATGTGGCGGAGGGCGATACCGTCACCGCCGGGGAGCGCCTCATGGTGCTAGAGGCGATGAAGATGGAGCACGCGCTCACCGCGCCTTTCGACGGGACCGTAAGCGAGCTGACCGTCAGCGCCGGCTCACAGGTGCAGGTCGATGCGGTGCTCGCCGTGGTTGAGGCTGTGGAGCAATAGCTCTCCCCTTGCCGGGCAGGCTCAATCCTCGTCGTCCGCCACCGGGGGGCCGAACAGCGCGCCGCGTTCGCTGAACATCACGAAGGCGAGGCTCAGCACCGCGGTTACCAGCAGCGCCAGCGCGAGCGGGCGGGCGGTGCCGTCGTAAGCGAAGCCGATCGCCGCGCCCAGCGCCGCGCCGCTGGTCATCCGCAGGAAGCCCTGAGCGCTCGACGCCGCGCCCGCGATGTGGCGGAAGGGCTGGAGCGCGATCGAGCCGAAGTTGGCGCCGATGAAGCCGAGCAGGCTCATGTTCGCGGCCATCAGCGGCACGAAAGTCCACAGGCTCTCGTCGGGCTGGCTCGCGAACCACAGCTGCGCGGCGGCCACGCCGATGAACACGAACAGCGCCGCATGGCTGACCCGGCGCGCGCCGAAGCGCTCGACGATACGCGAGTTCGACCAGTTGGAAATCGCCATGCAGCCCGCGCAGATCGCGAAGATCAGCGGGAAGCTGTCACCCGCGCCGAACGCCTCGCCGATCAGCTGCTGACTCGAATTGATGAACCCGAACAGTCCGCCGAACACCAGCGCGCTGCCGAGCGTGTAGCCGATCGTCTCGCGCAGGGTGACGGCGTGCGTCATGTTGCGCACGATCGGGCGCAGGCGGATTTCCTGGCGGTCTTCCGCGTGCAGCGTCTCAGGGAGGCGAAAGTGGACCCAGGCGGTCATTGCAACGCCTGCCACGGCCATGACCACGAAGATCCAGCGCCAGTCGCCGAACAGCTCGATCACGCCCTGCCCGATGCTTGGCGCGATCGCGGGCACGAGCAGGAAGATCACGAAGATCAGGCTCATCATCCGCGCCATGCGGTCGCCGCCGACGCGGTCGCGGATGATCGCGGGCGGCAGCGCGATGATGCCCGCCGCCGAGAAGCCCTGCACCGCGCGCAAGGCGACCAGCGCCTCGAACGAAGTTGCGAGCGCACAGGCGACCGACAGGACGATGTAAAACCCCAGCGCGACGAACAGCACCGGCCGGCGGCCGTAGCGGTCGGCGATGCTGCCCGGCACCAGCGTGCCGAGGCCTGCCGCGAGCAGATAGGCGCCGACCACGAACTGCCGGCTGTTGCCGCTCGCGCCGAGATCGGTGGCGAGCTCGTCGAGCGCGGGCAGGATGGCGTCGATGCCGAAGGCGTTCAGCGCCATCAGCAGGGCCATCATCCAGATCAGCTCGCGCTCGCCGATTGGCGCGCGGCCCGCAAGGCTGGAAGGGCGGCGCACGTCCCGCTCGCCATCCGCCATGGTTTCATTTCGCATATGCACAAAAGCGCCATTGCGACGAACGGTTCCGCTTTGCAACCCACTGGACTATCCGTGCAGCGATGGACGACGCGGCAGGCCAGGACCACCAGGATGCGGAGGAAGCCCAGGGGCTGCGCAAGATCATCCATGTCGACATGGATGCCTTCTTCGCCAGCGTCGAACAGCGCGATCATCCGGAATTGCGCGGCAAACCGGTGGCGGTCGGCGGGTCGGGCGGCCGCGGGGTGGTGGCCGCGGCGAGCTACGAGGCGCGCAAGTTCGGGGTGCGCAGCGCCATGCCCTCGGTCACCGCCAAACGGCTGTGCCCCGACCTGATCTTCGTGCGCCACCGGTTCGAGGTGTACAAGGAGGTCAGCCAGCAGATCCGCGCGATCTTCCGCCACTACACCCCGCACGTCGAGCCGCTGAGCCTCGACGAAGCCTATCTCGACGTGACCGACGACATTCGCGGGATCGGCAGCGCCACCCGCATAG
>CAMPGP010000247.1 GCA_946885545.1 uncultured Altererythrobacter sp. | reverse complement strand
TCGCCATCACGATCTTGCCCTTGGCCTTGCGCTCCTCGGGCGCGAGCTTGTCCTTCTCCGCCTCGATAAAAGGGATCAGGTGGGCGACCGCCTTCTTCATCACGCGCGCGGACTTGACCACCTGGGGCAGGAACATCTTGCCGCTACCGAACAGGTCGCCGACCACGTTCATCCCGTCCATCAACGGGCCTTCGATCACCTCGATCGGGCGTCCGTCGCGGTCGGCAACCGCCTGGCGCGCTTCCTCGGTATCGTCGACGACGTGCGCGTCGATGCCCTTGACCAGCGCGTGCTCCAGTCGCCGCTCGACTGGCCAGCCGCGCCATTCCTGCGCCGCCTTTTCGGCCTTCGCATCCTTGCCCTTGTAGCTTTCGGCGAGGTCGATCAGCCGCTCGGTCGCATCCGGCCGGCGCATCAGGATCACGTCCTCGCACGCCTCGCGCAGCTCGGGATCGATCTGGTCGTAGACGTCGAGCTGGCCGGCGTTGACGATCGCCATGTCGAGCCCGGCGGGGATCGCGTGGTAGAGGAACACCGAATGCATCGCGCGGCGCACGGTCTCGTTGCCCCGGAAGCTGAAACTGAGGTTCGACAGTCCGCCGCTGGTGTGCACGTGCGGGCAGGCGGCCTTGATCTCCTCCACCGCTTCGAGGAAGTCGAGCCCGTAGCGATTGTGTTCTTCGATCCCCGTCGCCACCGCGAAGATGTTGGCGTCGAAGATGATGTCTTCGGGCGGGAAGCCGATCCCGGTCAGCAGCTCGTAGGCGCGGGTGCAGATTTCGACCTTGCGCTCTTTCGTGTCGGCCTGCCCGGTCTCGTCGAACGCCATCACCACCGCCGCCGCGCCGTAGTCCATGCACAGCCGCGCATGGTCGAGGAATTCGGCCTCGCCTTCCTTCATCGAAATCGAATTGACGATCGGCTTGCCGCTGACGCACTTGAGCCCGGCCTCGATCACCTCCCACTTCGAACTGTCGATCATCACCGGCACGCGCGCGATGTCGGGCTCGGCGGCAATCAGCTTGAGGAACGTCGTCATGGCCTCGACCGCGTCCAGCAGCCCTTCGTCCATGTTGACGTCGATCACCTGCGCGCCGTTCTCGACCTGCTGGCGCGCGACCTCGACCGCCGCCGCGTAGTCGCCCTCCATCACCAGCTTCTTGAAGCGGGCGGAGCCGGTGACGTTGGTGCGCTCGCCGATATTGACGAAGCGGGAGGTGGAAGGTTGGTCGGTCACTATCGCGATATCTCAATTCCGTTCGTGCTGAGCCTGTCGAAGCACCGTTCTTACTTCCGGCCCAGCGCATCATGGGAAGAGCGGCCCTTCGACAAGCTCAGGGCGAACGGTTGCGGGAATTATGCCGCGATCGAGAACGGCTCCAGCCCGGCCAGTCGCATTTCGGTGTCGCGTTCCGGCACCTTGCGCGGCGCGATCCCTTCGACCGCCTGCGCGATCGCGGCGATGTGCTCGGGCGTCGAACCACAGCAGCCGCCGAGGATGTTGGCTCGGCCGTTTTCCGCCCAGGCCTTGACCAGCCGTGCGGTCGTCTCCGGCTCCTCGTCGTATTCGCCGAGCTCGTTGGGCAGCCCCGCGTTGGGATATGCCATCAGCAGGGTATCCGCGATGCCCGAGAGCAGTTGCACGTGCGGACGCAACTGGTCGGCACCGAAGCTGCAGTTGAGCCCGATCGTCGCGGGTTTCGCATGGCGCACTGCGTACCAGAAAGCCTCGACCGTGTGCCCCGAGAGGTTGCGGCCCGACAGGTCGGTGAGCGTGAGCGAGACCATCAGCGGCAGGTCCTGCCCCATCTCGCGCTCCAGCTCCTTCACCGCCATGATCGCGGCCTTGCAGTTCAAAGTGTCGAACACCGTCTCGACGAGGATGAAATCGCACCCACCCTCGACCAGCGCGGTTGCCTGCTCACGATAGACGTCCTTGACCTCGTCGAAGGTGACTTCGCGGAAGCCCGGGTCCTCGACGTCGGGCGAGAGCGAGAGGGTCTTGTTGGTCGGCCCCATCGCTCCAGCGACGAAGCGCGGCACACCGTCCTTCTCGCTCGCCGCATCGACCGCCTCGCGGATGACGCGCGAAGCCGAGACGTTGATCTCGTGCACCAAGCCTTCCGCCCCGTAGTCGGCCTGGCTGATCCGGTTGGCGTTGAAGGTGTTGGTCGCGAGCACGTGCGCGCCCGCGGCGATATAGCTGTCGCAGATGTCGCGGATGACCTGCGGCTGGGTCAGGTTGACGAGGTCGTTGTTGCCCTTCTGGTCGTGCGACAGGCCCGTGTCCCCGGCATAGTCTTCCGCCGAGAGCTTGGCGCGCTGGATCGCGGTGCCGTAGGGCCCGTCCTTGATCAGCACACGGCTTGCGGCGGCGGCGAGAAGTCGTTCGCGGGCGCTCATAGTTGGCCTCCCTTGGGCCGGACGCCGAGCATGTGGCAGATGGCGTAGCTCAGCTCGGCGCGGTTCAATGTGTAGAAATGGAACTGGCGCACGCCGCCCGCATAGAGGCGGCGGCACAGCTCGGCGGCGATCGTGGCGGAGACGAGCTGGCGCGCGGCGGGCCGTTCGTCGAGCCCGTCGAACAGGCCCGCCATCCATTCGGGGATCGCGGTGCCGCACAGGCCCGACATCCGCTCGACCGCGGCGAAGCTCATAACCGGCATGATCCCGGGCACGATCTCGCCCTCTATCCCGGCGGCGGCGGCCCGGTCGCGGAAGCGGAAGAAGCACTCCGGCTCGAAGAAGAACTGGGTGATCGCGCGGGTCGCCCCGGCATCGAACTTGCGCTTGAGGTTGTCGAGATCGGCAGCGGCACTGGCGGAGTCCGGATGCGTTTCGGGATAAGCTGCCACCGAAATCTCGAACGGCGCGACGGCCTTGAGACCCGCGATCAGCTCGGCCGCATTGGCGTAGCCGCCCGGATGCGGG
>CAMPGP010000246.1 GCA_946885545.1 uncultured Altererythrobacter sp. | reverse complement strand
CGGGCCTGGTCGAGAAGATCGCCGAGGCCGCCAAGGACAAGCGGATCGAGGGCATTTCCGACATCCGCGACGAATCGAGCCGCGAAGGCGTGCGCGTGGTCGTCGACCTCAAGCGCGATGCCTCGCCCGAAGTCGTGCTCAACCAGATCTGGCGGTACACGCCTGCGCAGGCGAGCTTCCCCGCGAACATGCTCGCGATCCGCGGCGGGCGCCCCGAAGTCCTCAATCTGCGCGATTTCATCCAGGCCTTCGTCCAGTTCCGCGAGCAGGTCATCACCCGCCGCACCAAGTTCGAACTCAACAAGGCGCGCGAGCGGGCGCACATCTTGCTCGGGCTGGTGGTCGCGGTCTCGAACCTCGACGAGGTCGTGGCCATGATCCGCGGTTCGTCCAACCCGGCCGAAGCGCGCGGCAAGCTGCTCGTCAAGGAATGGCCGATCGGCGACATCGCGCAGTATATCCGTCTGGTCGAGGCGATCGAACCCGATGCCGAGCAGCAGGGCGGCACCTATCGCCTGAGCGAACGCCAGGTGAAGGCGATCCTCGACTTGCGCCTGCATCGCCTCACCGCGCTCGGCCGCGACGAGATCGGCGACGAGCTCAAGGAGCTTTCGGTCGCGATCGAGGAGTTTCTCTCCATCCTCGCCGACCGGGTGAAGCATTACGGCGTTATGCGCGACGAGCTGACCGAGATCCGCGAACTCTACGCCACGCCACGCCTGTCCGAGATCGCACCCGCGTGGGACGGGCTCGAAGACGAGGATTTGATCGAACGCGACGAAATGGTCGTCACGGTCACGATGGGCGGTTACATCAAGCGCACCCCCCTCTCCACCTTCCGCGCGCAGGCCCGCGGCGGCAAGGGCCGCAGCGGCATGGCGACCAAGGAAGAAGACGCGGTCGTCGAAATGTTCGTCACTTCGACGCACAATCCCGTGCTTTTCTTCACCAACACGGGCCGCGTCTATCGCCTCAAGGTGTGGAAGCTGCCGGAGGGCGGACCGACCACGAAGGGCCGTCCGATGGTGAATCTCCTTCCCCTCAGCGACGACGAGCGGGTGACCAACGTCCTTCCGCTGCCCGAAGACGAACGGGAATGGAGCACGCTCAACATCGTGTTCGCCACCGAGCAGGGAATGGTGCGGCGCAACTCGATGGATGCCTTCACCAACGTCCCGTCGAACGGCAAGTACGCGATGGGTTTCGTCGAGGGTAGCGGCGACCGCCTGATCGGCGTCGAACTGCTGACCGAGAGCCAGGAGATCTTCCTCGCCTCCGATTCGGGCAAGGCGATCCGTTTCGCCGCCACCGACGCGCGCGAAACCAAGAGCCGCACCGGCATCGGCGTGCGCGGCATGACCTTGAAGGGTGGTGCGAAGGTCGTCTCGATGGCCGTGCTGGACGCCACCAGGGCCGACACCGAAACGCGCGATTCCTATCTGCGCGCGGCGCCTTGGAAGGAAAACGTATCCGAGCCCGCGCTGCCCGCCGAGCGGGTGGAGGCGATGGCCGAGGCCGAGGAATTCGTCCTCACCCTCACCGCCAACGGCTATGGCAAGATATCCTCCGCCTACGAGTACCGGACCATCGGGCGCGGCGGCCAGGGCCTGACCAATATCGGCACGCCCGAAAGCAAACCGGACCGCAACGGACCGGTCGTGGCGAGCTTCCCCGTTCGCCACGGGTCGCAGCTCATGCTGGTGACCGACCAGGCCAAGCTGATCCGCCTCCCGATCGATTTCCGCCACCTTCGCGGACCCGAGAACGACGGCGGTTTCCGCATCATCGGCCGAACTTCTGCCGGCGTACGCATCTTCAACGTCGCGAAGGGCGAACATGTCGTAGGCGCGGCGCTGATCGACGAGGTCGAGGCGCCGGAGAACGAAGCAGAAGAGGCAATCGCCCAGGAGATGGCCGGGCGTGGCAGCAATCAGACGGTCCCGCACACCACGCCGCATTCGGACGACGATATGCGGGACGACGAGGGCGAGGGCGAACCCGGCAGCGACTGATGCTGCCCGTCAGCTAGCGGAGCGACCATAGGCATCGAGCGCAAAGGGGTTCGTTTCCCGTAGCCGCAGCTCGTATCGACGATTGATGTAGTCAAGCTCGCGTTGCAGTTCGGCGCGATGCTCCGCGGTCCATTCGCCGCCGTCACTGTTACGCATCTCGATCGCCTTCTCGCGAAGTCGTTCGAGGTTTGCCTGATGGCTAAATTGTATCTGCTGCACCGTGGCGGGCTTCGAAGGAACATTGAAACCCCTAGCGAACGCCGGTCCGCTAATCGCAACCGCTGTCAGTGCAAGGATGGTTGCAGCCGAAAATTTCATAATGCTTCTCCCGGTTGGTTTGCGCAGTGTCGCAGATCAACCGGATTATTTCAAATGAATGTCCAAGACTGACGCTCCAAATCATGCAACTGCATCGATTTTGGAATGTCAGACTTGACGCCGCAGTGTCTGGATCACCCCCGTTGCGATCAGCAGTTGCCCGGCGAAATAGGTCGGCCAAATCAGCAGCGCGGGCAGATCGCTCGTGGCGAGCGGCCCCATGCGCGCGAAAATCAGCCAGTCCGAAATCACGAACAGCACCGCGCCCACGCCGACGCGGTAGCGCGGAAAGCGGCTCATCCAGGCGCAGGCAGCCATGCCGCCCAGCGCGAGGGCATAGAGTGCGACCTCCACATCTCCGATCAGCAGCCAGGTGACCAGCGGGGTGGCGACCAGAAGAGCCACGGCGAGCGACTTCTGGCTCGGCGCCGGATTCTCGCGCAAGTTGCGAAGGTAGAGCGACATTGCCGCGAGGTGCGAAGCGAAGAAGGCCGCGCCGCCCCAGATAAAATCGAGCTCCAGCAGCATGTCGCCGAGCGCGGAAAGCGCCATGACCAGCGCCAGCAGTCGCCCGTCCGCACTCGCATGGCGCGCCAGCGCATAG
>CAMPGP010000245.1 GCA_946885545.1 uncultured Altererythrobacter sp. | reverse complement strand
ACCGCACCTTCGGCCAGCCCCGCCCGGTCTGATTCGAGCGGCACGTTGACCCTGACCTTGCGCGCAAGGGCGGCCTCGGGATCGCGATAGGCGAGCACGATCCGCACGCGCCCTTCCGCCGGCTGCTCGATGCGGTCGAGGACGCGCGCTTCGATCCGTTCGACCCGAGGGTAGTCCAGCGGCTCCGCCCCCACGGTCTCGGATCGCAGCCAGATCACCGCCACCCCTGCGGCGAACATGATCGCAAGCGAAGCGACGGCAAGGCGCAGCCCCGCGCGGCCCTCGTCGGCGCGCCAATGTGCCTGAGAAGCGAGCGCTGTCAGCGCGGCCACGCAGAGTGCGGCGATCCACTGCCAAGGCCGGTCGAGCAGGAACCACGCGGCGATTCCCCCCGCGAATGCCACCGCGAGCCAGGGGCCTCGGTCGAACCCCGCCGTGGCCAGAAAGCTCTCCGCCCGGTCCGCGATACTGGACAAACGCGCCGCGCTGCGCCAATTGCGCTGCACCGCAGCATCGGCCCGCTCGGGCCCGCCCCCCAGCGGAACTTCGGGCACCCCCGTCGCCATGCGCAGCATAGGAAAGGAACAGGCAGGATATGGCAAGCGATAGCGGACAGGTCGTGACACGCTTCGCCCCTTCGCCGACCGGATTCCTTCACATCGGCGGCGCGCGCACCGCGCTGTTCAACTGGCTTTACGCCCGCCACCACGGCGGCAAGGCGCTTCTGCGGATCGAAGATACCGACACCAAGCGCTCCACTCCCGAGGCGATCGACGCGATCCTCGACGGGCTCGCCTGGCTTGGCCTCGAGTGGGACGAAGACGTGGTGTTCCAGTCCGAACGCGGCGCGCGCCACGTCGAAATCGCCGAGCAGTTGCTCGCAACAGGCCACGCCTACAAGTGCTACGCCACGACCGAGGAGCTGGAGGAAATGCGCGCTGCACAGCGCGCCGCCAAGCAGCCGCTGCGGTACGACGGGCGCTGGCGCGACCGCGATCCTTCGCACGCGCCGCTGGGCGCGCCCTACGTCATCCGGCTGAAGACACCCGACGAGGGCGAGACCACGATCGAGGATCGCGTCCAGGGCAAGGTCACCGTGCGCAATGCCGAGATCGACGATTACGTCCTGCTTCGCGCAGACGGCACCCCGACCTACATGCTCGCGGTTGTGGTCGACGACCACGACATGGGCGTGACCCACGTCATCCGCGGCGACGACCACCTCAACAACGCCTTCCGACAGTTGCCGATCTACCGCGCAATGGAGTGGTCCGAGCCCGTCTACGCCCACATCCCGCTGATCCACGGCAGCGACGGGGCCAAGCTGTCGAAGCGCCATGGCGCGCTGGGCGCGGAGACCTATCGCGACGAATTCGGCATCCTGCCCGAGGCTCTGTTCAACTATCTCCTGCGCCTCGGCTGGGGCCACGGCGACCGCGAAGAAATCGACCGCGACGAGGCGATCGCTCTGTTCGACCTAGACGGCGTGGGCAAGAGCCCATCGCGCTTCGACCTCAAGAAGCTGCAGAACCTCAACGGGCACTACATCCGCGAGGCGGACGACGCGCGCCTGGCCTCGCTGGTCGCCCAGCGGATCGACGCCGATGCCGATGAAGCCCTGCTCGCGCAGGCCATGCCCGTGCTCAAGACGCGCGCTCGCGATCTCGACGAACTGGCGGAGGGCGCGGCGTTCCTGTTCAAGACGCGCCCCCTTGCGATGACGGAGAAGGCGCAAGCGCTGCTGGAGGGCGACGCTCGGGCGATTCTGGGCCAGATCGCGGCCCGTCTGCGGGCGGAAAACAACTGGACAATCGAGGCTCTCGAAGCCACTACCAAATCATTCGCCGAAGAGCTCGGGTTGGGCCTCGGCAAGCTCGCGCAACCCATGCGCGCGGCATTGACCGGGACCACCACGTCTCCCGGTATTTTCGATGTGCTGGTCCTGCTCGGACGGGAAGAGGCTCTCGCGCGGCTAGACGCGCAGGCCGCGCCGGCGAAACAGGGGTAAGGAGACTTAATTTTGGCGGATAAGCAGGCGAAGCTCGAACTGGGGGGGAAGACCCTCGAATTCCCGGTGCTCGAAGGCAGCGTCGGGCCCGACGTGGTCGATATCCGCAAGCTCTATGGAGCGACCGGCGCGTTCACTTTCGATCCCGGTTACAAGTCGACGGCGAGCTGCGAGAGCGCGCTGACCTATATCGACGGCGAAGAAGGCGTGCTCCTGCACCGCGGCTATCCGATCGGCCAACTCGCCGAACATTCGAGCTTCATGGAAGTCGCTTATCTGCTCCTCAACGGCGAACTGCCGAACCAGGCCGAGCTCGACGACTTCGACTACACGATCACGCGCCACACGATGCTGCACGAGCAGCTGGCCACGTTCTATCGCGGCTTCCGGCGCGACGCACATCCGATGGCGATCATGTGCGGCGTGGTCGGGGCACTGTCGGCGTTCTACCACGACAGCACCGACATCTCGGACCCCGAGCACCGCAAGATCTCGAGCCACAGGCTGATCGCCAAGATGCCGACGATCGCGGCGATGGCCTACAAGTACTCGACCGGGCAGCCGTTCCTCTATCCGGACAACTCGCTGAGCTACACCGGCAACTTCCTGCGCATGACGTTCGGCGTGCCGGCCGAGCAGTACGAGCTGCACCCGGCGGTCGAGAAGGCGATGGATCGGATCTTCATCCTCCACGCCGACCACGAACAGAACGCCTCGACCTCGACCGTGCGGCTCGCCGGTTCCTCGGGCGCGAACCCCTTCGCCTGCATCGCGGCGGGCATCGCCTGCCTGTGGGGCCCGGCACATGGCGGCGCGAACGAGGCGGCGCTCAACATGCTGCAGGAAATCGGCACGCCCGATCGCATCCCGCACTACATCGAGCGCGCCAAGGACAAGAACGACCCGTTCCGCCTGATGGGCTTCGGCCACCG
>CAMPGP010000244.1 GCA_946885545.1 uncultured Altererythrobacter sp. | reverse complement strand
CTCAAGGGCTGGGGCTGGTCGGACGACGATTCACGCCGCGAGATCCTCAACGTCAACGGCTCGGGCATCTCGCTCGGCCACCCGATCGGCGCGACCGGCGGGCGCATCCTCGCCGACATGGCGCACGAGATGCACCGGCGCGAGGTGCGCTACGGGCTCGAGACGATGTGCATCGGCGGCGGGCAGGGCATCGCCGCGCTGTTCGAGCGGGCCGTATGATCCTCCCCGGGACGGGGAGGTGGCAGCCGATGCGCCAGCATCGGATGACGCAAGGGGGCCCCTTCACCCCTCGACTGCGTCGAGCGGTCCCCCTCCCCGTGCCGGGGAGGACTTGATGGAGAACTGGTCGGCCTGGATCGGGCGCGAGGAGCGGCGGCTGGACCGGCTCGATGCGGCGCTCGCCGCGCGCTGGTGCGCGACGTTCGATCTTCCGGAACCCGAGCCCGGTGCGGCGATGCCGCAGGGCATCCACTTCTGTCTCTGCACACCCGACGCGCCCACGGCGCAGCTGGGCGAGGACGGACATCCGGCGCGCGACGACAGCGCCGCGGGCTTCTTGCCGCCGGTGCCGCTGCCCCGCCGCATGTGGGCGGGAAGCGCGATCGAATTCCACGCGCCGATCGCGGTGGGCGCCTCGATCGAGCGGATCTCGCGCGTTGGCTCGATCGCACCCAAGGAGGGGCGCAGCGGCTCGATGGTCTTTGTCGAGGTGATCCACGAGACCGCAGCGGACGGCGCGCTTGCGGTGCGCGAGATGCAGACGCTGGTCTATCGCGAGGCGGCGGCGCCCGACGCGCCGCTATCGCCGCCCGAGGACGGAGACGGCGCTTTCGATCCCTCGGAGTGGGGCGCGCTTCGCACCGTGCATCCCGATCCGCGGCTGCTGTTTCGTTATTCGGCGCTGACCTTCAACACGCACCGCATCCACTACGATGCGCCCTATGCGCGCGACATCGAGCGCTATCGCGGGCTCGTCGTGCACGGCCCGCTGACCGCGAGCCTGCTGCTGCAACTGGCGGCGCGCGAGCTGGGCGGGAATGCGCTGGCGCGCTTCGAGTTCAGGGGGACGAGCCCGGCGATCGCGGGCGAGCCGCTGCACCTCGCCATGCGCGGAGAGGGCAAGACGATCGAGCTGGCCGCGTTCGCCGGCGGCGGTCGGCAGGTCACCCGGGCGCTTGGCGCGCAGGCCTAGCGGCGCTTCAGGCGAGGCGTACGGCGCCCCGGCGCTCCCGACCCGAGCGGCGATCGGCGGCGCGGCGTTCGGGGCCGTCGAACGGCTCCTGCGCCACGCGGCGGTCGGTCGTGCGACGATCGGGCTTCGGGCGCGCTTCACTGGTGGAATCGGCCATCGGCATATCCTCTGGGGCCGTGGCGCGCGACGGCACGCCTCTTCCGGCCCGTCAGCATTCCTAACCCGGAAATGGTTGCGAGCGCGTAAACGCGCGGCGCAAGTGCTTCAGACCAAGCGGGTTTCCGCAAACGGAGGCCAAGGCGCTTTCCTCGCCCCGGAGGAGCGGCTAAGCGCGCCCGGAGTTGGACCCCGGCCCTGCGGGAAGAAAGGCACGGTGATGAGCGGCAGCAGCGACGATACGGCGAGCATCGCCAAGGCCCAGGTGCTGATCGAGGCGCTGCCCTATTTCCAGCGTTACGCCGGGCGCACCTTCGTGGTGAAATACGGGGGCCACGCGATGGGCGATCCGGCCGCCGCGCGCGATTTCGCCGAGGACATCGTGCTGCTGAAGGCGGTCGGGATCAATCCGGTGGTGGTCCACGGCGGCGGGCCGCAGATCGGCGCGATGCTCAAGAAGCTGGGCGTCGAGAGCACGTTCGTGGACGGGCTGCGGGTGACCGACAAGGCCACCGCCGAGATCGCCGAGATGGTCCTCTCGGGCGCGATCAACAAGGAACTGGTCGGCTGGGTCAACCAGGCGGGCGGCAAGGCGATCGGCATTTCGGGCAAGGACGGAAAGCTGGTCACCGCGACCAAGGTTCGGCGTACCGCGAAGGACCCCGACAGCAACATCGAGCAGGCGGTCGATCTCGGCTTCGTCGGCGAGCCCTCGGCGGTCGACACGACGATCATCGACACCGCGGTCGCGGCGGGGATGATCCCGATCGTCGCTCCGATCGGCGCGGGCGAGGACGGGCACACCTACAACATCAACGCCGACACGATGGCGGGCGCGATCGCGGCGGCGCTGGGCGCGGCGCGGCTGTTCCTGCTGACCGACGTGGCGGGCGTGCTGGACAAGCAGGGCAGGCTGCTGAGCGACCTCACCCCAGCCGATATCGCGCGGCTGCGCGACGACGGCACCATCGGCGGCGGGATGATCCCCAAGCTCGAAACCTGCGTCCACGCGGTCAAGGCAGGGTGCGAGGCGGCGGTCGTGCTCGACGGGCGGGTGTCGCACGCGATGCTGCTCGAATTCTTCACCGCGCGCGGGGCGGGAACGCTGATCCGCGCATGACCACAACGCCGTCTTAGGCGGTTGATACAGCCGCCACGAAGCGGGTAGGAAGGCGCCCGAGCCGCCGACCGGCCAGGAAAGGGAATTACGTGGGTCTCATCATCGACATACTCGGCATGCTGATCAACGTGGTGGTGATGCTGGTCATCATCCAGTTCATCATCGGCCTGCTGTTCGCGTTCAACGTGATCAATGCGCGCAACGAATTCCTCGCGCAGATCTACTCCTCGATCAATTCGCTGCTCGAGCCGGTGCTCGCGCCGATCCGCAAGATCCTGCCGCAGACCGGCGCGATCGACTTCTCCCCGCTGGTGCTGATCATCGGGCTGCAGATCTTCATGCGCATCCTGATCTACGTCGCTTCGGGCTACTGATGGCGGCCGAGATCATCGACGGGAAGGCCTTCGCCGCAGGCTTGCGCGAGAAAGTCGGCGCGCTCGCCGCCGCGTTCGAAGCGCAGGCGGGGCGCAAGGCGGGCCTCGCGGTCGTGCTCGTCGGCGACGATGCTGCGAGCCAGGTT
>CAMPGP010000243.1 GCA_946885545.1 uncultured Altererythrobacter sp. | reverse complement strand
TTTCGGAGCTGGGCATCTACCCGGCGGTCGACCCGCTCGACTCGACCAGCCGCGTTCTCGAACCGCGCGTCGTGGGCCAGGAGCACTACGAGACCGCGCGCAAGGTTCAGGAAACGCTGCAGAAGTACAAGTCGCTGCAGGACATCATCGCGATCCTGGGCATGGACGAGCTTTCCGAAGAGGATAAGCTCACCGTCGCCCGCGCGCGCAAGATCCAGAAGTTCCTCAGCCAGCCGTTCCACGTCGCCGAGGTGTTCACCAACATCCCCGGCGAGTTCGTGCAGCTCGAAGACACGATCAAGTCGTTCAAGGCCGTCGTCGAAGGCGAATACGACCACCTGCCCGAAAGCGCCTTCTACATGGTCGGCGGGATCGATCAGGTTGTCGCCAAGGCCAAGAAGCTGGCCGACGAGGCGTAAGGCGATGGCCCTGCACTTCGAACTCGTCACGCCGGAACGGCTCGTCCGCTCGGAGAGCGTCCACATGGTGGTCGTTCCCGGCGCGGAAGGCGAGTTCGGCGTGCTGGAGGGCCATGCGCCCTTCATGTCGACGATCCGCGACGGCGCTGTCCAGGTCTTCAAGACCGACGGCGCCGCAGCGGAGGAAATCCAGGTCCGCGGCGGGTTCGCCGAGGTGTCCGAGAAGGGACTCACTGTCCTCGCGGAACACGTCGAGGGCTGAAGGCTTCGCGTTCTACCGGTTACGAAGGGGCGGCCTGCGAGGGTCGCCCTTTTTCGTTCCGCACAAAGGCACGAAGAATCTAACCCGAGCGACGGCTTCTACCGCGCTCATGGATAAGCATGGTACCTACGACGCCGAGCGCGAACACTGCCCCCTCGAGCAGCCCGGTGTTGAGCCGCGTCAGCGGCCCGAAGCCGCTCTCTCCGAACAACCCCGCCAGCCGGTCGAAGCGCAGTTGCGAGCCCGGGAAGCTCTCTGCAAGCAGCATCAGGCTGCCGCCCATCATCTCTCCGCCCAGCAGCGCGATCGCGATACCCGCGCCGCCGCCGGCGAGCGCGGCGACCAGCGCGGCCCTGCGGCGCGACGCGGTGCGGCTTGCGACCAAATAGGCCGCGCCCACCGCCAGCCCCATCAGCCCACCCTCGAACGCGCCAGTGATGTCGCCAGGACTCCTTCCAAACAGTAGACGAAAGGCGTCGAGCCCGAGCAACTTGGCGAACGCTCCACCCACGATCCCGCCGCCCGCGCCGGCGAGCGCCGCCCACGGCGATACGCCGTCCGACGTCCGCGGCACCGCGGCTATGGCGAAACCGATCGCTGCACCCGCGAACAGCCCCACACCGATATTGAGCGCCAGCAGCACCAACAGCCCCGACAGCGCACCGCTGCCGTTCCCGGAGGCGCTCATGCTGGCGAACCCGTAGACGATTCCGCCCACGATCCCCGCCGCGCCGCCGCCCGCCATGGCCGCCAACCCGCGCGACATCACGTCGAGCCAGCGTGGGCGTGAGCGACTTGTGGATTCGCCGGGTACCGATCTCGTCTCGGCGCGCGATATTGCGCCGACGGGCGCAACGAAGCGGTAGCCGTGCTTGGGCACCGTCTCGATGAAGCGCGGGTTGGCCGCATCATCGCCGAGCGTGCGCCGCAGGGTGCGGATGCACTGGGTCAGCGCCTCGTCCGTCACCGGAATGCCGCGCCAGACCTCGTCGTGGAAGCGTTCCTTGGTCACCAGCCCGCCCGGATCGCGCAGCATCAGCACCAGCGCATCGAAATAGCGTGCGCTGCAATCGATCGGCGCGCCGTCGCGTTCAAGGCGGCGCGCAGCCGCATCGAGCGTGAATTCCCCGAATTCGAAGCGGTTGGCGTGCAAGGGCGATCCTCCCTTCGCGCTCATGCCGCCTCGCGCCGCGCGCGTCCAGCACGCGCGGGCTATCGTTAAGCCGTGCGTCACGGTAATGCGCGCAGACTCCGATGATGCCCGCCCTCGCTCCCTTGCGCCTGCCGCTGCTGGCCGGACTGCTTGCCCTGCTCGCCGCGTGCGGTCCGCGGGTCGACATTCATTACGTGCCTACGCCCGAACCAGTGGTGGCCGCGATGCTGGAGATGGCCGAGGTCGGCGAAGGGGACGTACTATACGATCTCGGCTCGGGTGACGGGCGCATCCCGATCGCCGCCGCGAAGCAGTTCGGCGTGCGCGCGGTGGGGATCGAGATCGATCCACGGCTCATCGAGATCGCACGCGACAACGCCGAGGAGGCGGGCGTTTCGCACCTCGTCGAATTCCGCGAGGCGGATCTTTTCGCGACCGATTTCTCCGACGCCGACGTGGTCACGCTCTACCTCGGCGACACGCTCAACCTGCGGCTGCGCCCGCGCCTGCTCGACCAGCTCGAACCGGGCGCGCGTGTGGTGAGCCACGATTTCGCGATGGGCGACTGGCCGCCGGAGGAACAGCGCACGGTCGCCAACCGCCCGGTCTACAAATGGACGGTGCCGACGACTTTCGTTCCCGGCTTCGGCGGGGTTCAGTAGCGGCCCGGTCTCACTTTTTCTCGGCGGCCTTCTTCTTTTTCATCGTGTCGTGGAAGCGGTCGGCCCAGCCCGGCTTCACAAGCTGTTCGGCGCGGACCATGCGCAGTTCGCCGTCGGCGACGTCGCGGCTGACCGCGCTGCCCGCCGCCACGATCGCATCCGCGCCGATCTTCACCGGGGCGATCAGCGCGCTGTTGCTGCCGATGAAGGCGCGCGGGCCGATCACCGTCTTGTACTTGAAATAACCGTCGTAGTTGCAGGTGATGGTGCCCGCGCCGATGTTCGCGCCCGCGCCGATCTCCGCATCGCCAAGGTAGCTCAGGTGGTTGGCCTTGGCGCCCTCGCCCAGCGTCGCCTTCTTCATCTCGACGAAATTGCCCACCTTGCTGCCCTTGCCCATCACCGCGCCGGG
This sequence comes from uncultured Altererythrobacter sp., assembly GCA_946885545.1. The sequence goes on along the minus strand of CAMPGP010000243.1, from coordinate 119 downwards.
GCGGAGGCGGGCGAAGGGCCCAACTTCGGCGCGCTCGCCGATGGTCGCGCCCTCGATGTGGCAGAACGCGCGGATCGTCGCCCCGTCGGCGACTTTCGCGCCGGGGCCGAAGACGACGT
>CAMPGP010000242.1 GCA_946885545.1 uncultured Altererythrobacter sp. | reverse complement strand
TCCGGGCTCTGCGCCGAAGGCAGCGCCCGGCCGAGCAGCGCGCGATCGCGCGGCGGGGCGAGAACGTAGGTCTTGAGGCCGATCGCTCCGGGGGTGCGGGTCACCTCGCCGGGCGACAGGTAGCGGGTCTGGCCGGCCCATTCCTTGAGGTTGAGATAGATCTTGCGGCTGCCGCGAACGGTCTTGCCCTTGCCGCTGACGCCGAGGTCGCCGCCGCCGGCGCCGCCCCCATCGTCCAGCGCGACGGCGAGCGGCCCGGAGAACCCGGCCATGCCGAGGATTTGCTCGGTCTCGAAGTCGTCCAGTTCGGTCGCCACCCCGAAGCGCGCCGCCATTCCGGCGAGCGCGGCGTAAGCCTGTCCGTACTGTTCCTGCAGCGCCTTGCCGTCCGGGTCGTCCGGATTGTCGATCCACGGCAGCCAGAGATGCTCGAACTTGCGCTCCGCGAAGATGTCGTCGGCGAGCTGGAACCCGCAGATGTGGTCGTAGTGCTCGTGAGTCACGACGACGAGATCGAGGCCCTTGTCGCCGGCGGTCTCGTAGATGTCGTTCACCGCCGCGGTCATCAGGTCTTTCGACCCCCTGGTCCCCTGCAGCACGCCGCAGTCGATCAGGATGTGCGCCCGGGCGTCCTCGGCCCCTTCCTTGCCTTCGACGACGATCAGGAAGCAGTCGCCGAGCAGCTTCTTGTACATGCGGACCTTGACGCGCTCGACCTCCATCACATGTCACCATGCATGAAGGCGAAGGGTTCGCGCTCGAACCCGACGACCGGCGAATTGAGATCGCGCTGCTCGGCCGACGCCATCGCCAGCGCGACCGCGTCGCCGCGCAGGAACTCGCGCTGGCTGGCCAGGCGCTGGTCCTGGTCGATGCGCTGGCGGACGATGCGCTCGAGCCGGCCGTCGCGCAGGTCGACGATCAGCGTCGCGCCGCCGCGGAACCAGAAATCGGGTTTTTCGCCGGGCGGAGCGCCCTCGCGATCGACCTCTGCCTGCCGGTCGACGTCAAAATAGCCGCGGCGCTTCTGCGTAACGATCGCGATCATCTGCGAAAGCTCGTTGCCTTCGCGCCCGAAGCGCCGCGCGATCCGCACCGAGTGGACCTCGAACACCGGCAGCAGGACCTTGCCTTCGCGCAGTGTCATCGACTTGTCATGCCAGTCGCGGGGCCGCTCGATGCGGCCCCACTCCTCGAGCGAAATCTCGCGCGCCTTGATCGACAGCGGGCTCCACTCGCCCGAAGGATTGAGCTGGTGGTCGAGCTGCGCGCCGAGCGGCAGCGTGCGCACGCCGAGCAGGCTTTCCCACATGCGCTGATGGCGGGTCGTCGCCTGCGGCTTGAGCAGCCAGCGATGCAGCGCCAGCTGGTTGCGCATCACCACCCGCATCGCCTCGTCGCGCAGGTTCCGTTTCTGGCTCGACCCGCGGATGTAGGGGGAATCGGCGATGAAATCGTTGGTCTGCTGCGAATCCGCCGAGCGAGGATCGGCCGGGTTGTCGAGCTTGCCCTTCTCGGCGTCGTTGTCGAGCCGGGCGACGAAAGTCATGTCGCGCAAGGCATCGGCGAACATCGCGTCGAGGCCGGGGCGCGCCGGGTGGGCGGCGTCCTCCTGGTCGATCATCCAGGCGAACTGGCGCAGGTCGGGCTTCTCCCAGCACAGCGAATCGGGGGCGTACGACAGGCATCCCGGCACCGGCACGCCGCGCTTGCGGAAGGATTCGGCCAGGGCGATGCGGAAGTTGAGCTTGTCTTCCGGAACCAGGTCGGCATCGGCGGTGATCATCGCGCGCAGGTAGTCGCCGAAGGTCGCCGCGACCGGCGGCAGGTAATCGAGCCCGCGCACGCACATCTCGAGCACCGAGTGCGCGGTCTTGCTGGCATCCTGCGCGAGGCGCGCGACCAGCTTCTCGGACAAGTTGCGGCTGCCGCGCGCGACGCCCGCGATCCGGAACAGGTCGTCGGTGCGGCGCTCGTAGATGGTCACGAACGTGTCGAACACCGCCGCCACCAGGCATTGCCCGCGGTCGTGCGGCTGGCTCGTGCCGGCGATCGTCTTGACCCCCGCGGTCTCGTCCTGCTTCCCCCCGCTCGCCTTCGCCGCATGCTGCTCCTGCTGCAAGGTCTCCAGCGCCATGCGCAACGCCCCGCCGCGCCCGGTGGCATGGCCGAACTGGCTGGCCAGTCCGTTCAGCAGGCTCTCCGAGCGCAGCTCCCCGCCGGTCCGCGCCAGCTCGTGCCGCACCACGTTCTCCATCGTGAAGTGCTGCAGCAGCGCCACGGTGTCGGCGAAGCCTTCGTGAAAAGCCAGCGAGTCCGGATTGACCGGCTCGATCCCGCGGCGCCGCATGCCGTGAAGGATCGCGTGCGTGGTCTCATGAGTGATGATGTCCTGCGACAGGCAGGTGAAGATCCACTGTCCCTCGTCCCCGTCGGAGCGCGGCCGGCTCTTGAAGTAGCCGAACAGCAGCGCCCCCTTGCCCGGGCTGAAATAGGCGTTCGCCTCGCGCAATGCGTGGGGGTAGATGCGGAGCCGGCGCGTGAAGGGGGGGTAGTCTTCCTTGCGCCGGCCGCCACCGGCCCGCTTCTTCGCTTCCGCCCGGGGATCGTCGTCGGGCAGCGCCCAGAACACCGTCCGCCCGAGCGCGCGCTCGAAGTTGCGGATCGTGTTCATGGCCACCGCGAAGACCATCTGCTGGTGGAATTGCGGGTTGCCCTCGGACGGCGGCAGACCGTCCTGCGCCAGGAACCAGGCATGGTTGGGATCGAGCGGCTGATAGAACGTGCGGCAATGCTGGTCGTAATCGACGACCTCGAGGTATTCGTTCGACGGTCCGAGGCCGACCGGGTCCTCCCAGCGGGTTTCCCACGGCAATTCGATCACCGCATCGTTGATGACCGCCGTTTCCAGCGTGACCGAAGCGGCGGGATCGAACGCATAGACGCGCATCCGCCGCTTGCTCGGTTCGTTCGCACCCGGGTAGGCCAATCGATGCCTCGATTCATGCAGTTCGAATACATGCGAACCCGGGAC
>CAMPGP010000241.1 GCA_946885545.1 uncultured Altererythrobacter sp. | reverse complement strand
GTCCTTCGCCGCCGTTCGCCGGAGGCTGAGGTGCGGCCGCGGCCATGCGCCCGCGCCAGCCCCCACGGCCGCCGCTGCGCTCGCCCGACGCTTCGGGCTCTTCCTGCCCGAGCCTGCCGAAAAGATTGAATCCGTAGCGCAGGCGTGAATTCTTGGTCTCGGCGAAAGTGATCGGACGCCGGTCGATAGACACCAGGTTGCCCGCTCCGTCGCGCACGACGCGGTCGGGGAACGCGGCCTCGATCGCTGGGGTCAGCAGGGGAAAGCTCTGGGTGACGTCCTGCGAGCTGTTGCGGAAGTATTCGACGACGATGTTCGCCCGGTCGAACAGATCGACCTCGTAGTTGGCGGACAGCTTGATGTCGCGCTGGGTCTCGGCCGAAAGATCGGGATTGCCCCCGCTGACGATGGTGGCGAGCACGCTCTCGCCGCGCGCGAAGTCGTAGACCGGCACGTTGAAGTCGGTCACCACCGGATCGCCGAGCTGCGACAGGCTGGGCGCACTCTCGCGCCAGATGTAGCTTGCCTGGAGCGAGAGGCGGTCGGTCGGCCGCCAGGCGAGGCTCGCCGTTGCATCCGCGAGAGTGCCAAAGTCCGACAGGTGTTCGATGCCCGCGCCCAGCGTCAGATTGACCTCACCCAGCGCGCCGAGGAACCCCTCGCGCTCGCTGGCGATCGGCAGGCCGAGATTGGCACCGGCCGAAAGCGTTCCACGGGTCTGCGCCAGTTCGGCGGCGACCGCGCGGGTATCGGTGCTCTCGATCCGGTTCCACGAATAGCCGGTGTCGAGGGTAAGCCGCGCCTCGCCCCCGGGGAGGACGAAGGGATTTCCGCGCAGGGTCGACTTGGCGTCGGCGGAATAGGAAATGCTGTCAGCGCGGTCCACGCCGCCCGCCGGTATGCCCGGCAGGACGCCGTCTATCTCTAGGTCGCCGGCATCGACCAGCTCCTGCAGACCGCTCGCATCGCGCCTTTGATCGATGAAAGTGGTCCGTTCCGCCCGGCTGGCATCGAGCGTCGTGTCGAACTGCCAGTCGCCGATCGGCTTGTTGATCGACCCGCCGAGCGAGACTGTGGTGGATCGGGCGCGCCGCTCGAGCGGATCGTCGTCGATGGTGCGCACCGCGCTGGCATCGGGGGTCGTGAGCGTCACCACGTCGAGGCCCGAGAGCGAGCGGCTGAAGCTGCGCTCGATCCCGGCGTTGATCGAGAATGTGCCGGAGCCGGGCGCATCGCCGAGGGACGAATTGAGAGTGGCGTCGAGTTCCCAGTTCTCCGCATCGGCGCGCAGGCTGCGGAACGGCGCGGGATCGGGGTCGCCCGCCACGGTAGGGGCGCTGCCGGTGGTCTGTACGATGTCGCGCTCGGCCTCGGTCAGCATGCTGTTGGTGCCGTATTCGAAACCGAAGTTGACGCGGCGATTGCCCGCGATCGTCAGCTGCGACAGCTCGACCTCGCCGTTCGAGGTGCCGCCCTGTTGGGGCTGACCGTATTCGAGCTCGACCTCGCGGCTGGCGTAGTTCTGCTTGAGAATGAAATTGATGACGCGCTGGTCCGCCGGGAAGCCGAATTGCAGGGCGACTTCCTCGGGCAGCACCTCGACCTTCTCGATCGCCTCGGGGGGATAGCGGCGGAACTCGCGGAAACCGCCCACACGCTGGCCATTGACGAGGAAGACCGGGCGGCCCTCGCCCCGGCCCCGGCCCGACCCGGTCTGCGGCGCGAGTTGCTCGATAAGCTCCTCGATCGATCCCGCTCCGTATGTCGCGATTTCCTCCGCATCGAGCTCGAGCACCGGCGGCACGTCGGTATCGACCTGTCCGCGGATACGCTCGGCGGTGACGACGATCTCGTTACCGCTTTCCCCGTCGGCTGCGCCGTCGTTCGCGCCTTGCGCCGTATCGGGCGCGGGCGAAGGCTCGACCTGCGCCAGCGCCGGGGTGGCGGAAAAGGCGGCAATGGCGAGAAGCGAAACGGCTGAGGTCAATCTGGGCAAGGCGGGCATTCTTTCTGTTGCTGTTGCGCCTCTCCCCGGCCCGGCCGACCTGCCAAGCGGGCGCGGCCGACGCAATCCCTCGGCGCGTAACGGTTTGTCGCGTGAAGCTTTCCCCCAGATTGACCGCCCTCGGCCTCTGCCGCGCGACGCGCGCCCGACAAGGCTTCCCTTTTCCGGCCGTCGCGGCTAAAGGCCGCGCCCAATCGACTCTCATCAGACACGGAACGAACGCTGGATGGCCAAAGAAGAACTCCTCGAAATGCGCGGCAAGGTGGTGGAACTGCTGCCCAACGCGATGTTCCGGGTGGAGCTCGAAAACGGCCATGAAGTTCTAGGCCATACGGCGGGCAAGATGCGGAAGAACCGCATCCGTGTGCTGGTGGGCGACGAAGTGCTCTGCGAGTTGACGCCGTACGACCTCACCAAGGCGCGCATCACTTACCGCTTCATGCCGGGACGTGGCGGCCCGGGTCCGCAATAAGCGTGCGAGGGTGAGCGCACCCTCTCTCATCCTCGCTTCGGCCAGTCCGCGACGGCGCGAGCTGCTCGCTCGCCTCGGGATCGAACCTGCGCGCGTCATCCCGGCCGATATCGACGAAACACCCCGCAAAGGCGAGCTGCCACGTGTCTATGCCGTGCGCATGGCGCGTGAGAAGGCCGAAGCCGCCGCGAGCGCCGACGGTTACGTGCTGGCGGGCGACACCGTTGTCGCGGCCGGGCGCCGCATCCTGCCCAAGGCGGAGGACGAGGCGACCGCGCGAAAGTGCCTCGAACTGCTGTCCGGGCGGCGGCACCGTGTCCTTTCCGCGGTTGCACTCCGCTACCCAGACGGCACGCTGCGTGAGAAGCTGAACGAAACGAGCGTGCGCTTCAAGCGCTTCAGCCACGAGGAAATCGACGCATACCTTGCAACCGGCGAATGGCACGGCAAGGCCGGTGGCTATGCGATCCAGGGTGCGGCCGAGGGGATGGTGGCATGGATCGAGGGCAGTCATTCGGGCGTGGTCGGACTGCCGCTGTTCGAGACCCGCGCGCTGCTCAAGGCGGC
>CAMPGP010000240.1 GCA_946885545.1 uncultured Altererythrobacter sp. | reverse complement strand
GACGTGAGCCGCGCATGCGCGCGGGTCGGGCTGTCGCGGCAGGCGGCGTACCGGTTGCGGCGGCGGGACGCGGGGTTCGCGGCGGCGTGGGACGAGGCGCTGCGCGCGGCCTGCGCGGAGGGCGAACGAAGCTTCATCGCGCTGCTGGTCGAGCGGTGCCCGTGGGCGCGCTCGGTGTTCCCCGACGCTTGCGAGGCGCAAGGGCGCGCTTTTTTGCCCCAGGACAGTGTAACAACCGGTCCATGCGCGTAAACTTCGCCGCCTTGCGTCGAGCCGCGGGTGGGCCCAAGTTCCCGACATGACCATCCGCACCGAAACCGACACCATGGGCGCCGTCGAGGTGCCCGCCGAGGCGCTGTGGGGCGCGCAGACGCAGCGCAGCTTGCAGAACTTCCGCATCGGGGGCGAGCGCCTGCCGTTGCCGCTGGTCCACGCGCTGGGCGTGATCAAGCGCGCCGCGGCGGAAGCCAATCGCGAGATCGGCGTGCTCGACGGCAAGCTCGCCGAGGCGATCGTCAGCGCCGCGCAGGAAGTGATCGACGGCAGGCTCGACGATCAGTTTCCGCTCGTCGTTTGGCAGACCGGTTCGGGCACCCAGTCGAACATGAACGCCAACGAGGTGATCGCGAACCGCGCAATCCAACTGCTCGGCGGCGAGGTCGGCTCGAAGGCGCCGGTCCACCCGAATGACCATGTGAACGCCAGCCAGTCGTCCAACGACACCTTCCCCAGCGCGATCCATATCGCCGCCGCGAGCGAGATCGCGCGCAAGCTGCTGCCCGCGCTGAAGGCGATGCACGCCGATCTCGCGGGCAAAGCGGAGCGCTGGGCGGATATCGTCAAGATCGGCCGCACGCACACGCAGGACGCGACGCCGCTGACGCTGGGGCAGGAGTTCTCCGGCTACGCAGCGCAGGTGGCGAGCGGGATCGCGCGGATCGAGAGCACGCTGCCCGGGCTCTACGAGCTGGCGCAGGGCGGCACGGCGGTCGGCACCGGGCTCAACGCGCCCGATGGCTTCGCGGAGAAGGTCGCCGAGCGGATCGCGACGATCACCGGGTTGCCTTTCGAGACCGCGCCCAACAAGTTCGAAGCGCTGGCGGCGCAGGACGCGCTGCTGTTCGCGCACGGTGCGCTGAACACGCTCGCGGCGAGCCTCTACAAGATCGCCAATGACATCCGCTTCCTGGGCTCGGGGCCGCGCTCCGGGCTGGGCGAGCTGGCACTGCCCGAGAACGAACCGGGCAGCTCGATAATGCCGGGCAAGGTCAATCCGACGCAGTGCGAGGCGCTGACGCAGGTCTGCATCGAGGTGTTCGGCAACCACGCCGCACTGACCTTCGCCGACAGTCAGGGGCAGTTCGAATTGAACACCTACCGCCCGATGATGGCGTGGAACGCCTTGCGCTCGATACGCTTGCTGGCGGATGCGTCGGAGAGCTTCACCGAGCACCTGCTCGGCGGGCTCGAACCGCGCCGCGACAATATCGCGAAGGGCGTTGAGAACTCGCTGATGCTGGTCACCGCGCTCGCCCCCGCGATCGGCTACGACAAGGCCGCCGCGATCGCCAAGGCGGCGCACAAGCAAGGCCTGACCCTGCGCGAAGCGGCGCTCGAGAGCGGCGACGTCAGCGCCGAGGATTTCGACCGGCTGGTGCGGCCCGAGGACATGGTGTGATTGATCGCGAATTTTCGTCCTCAAGCAGCAAAGCGGTAGGACAAAATTCGCAATTAGAAACGGTGCCGGCTGCAGGATTCGAACCCGCGGCCCCCTGATTACAAATCAGGTGCTCTACCAACTGAGCTAAGCCGGCGTCGTTTGCGCCCTATCGCTTCGCAGCTTGAGGGCCTCGCGCCGCCAATGCTTCAAAGCGCACCGAAGGTCCAGCCCTCGGTGCGTGCGATCTCGGAGGTAAGGCCGTGCGGGTTCCAGTACTCGGACCGATGCGCGACGGTGCGCAGCCAGGCGGCGGTGACGAGCGCGTCGGAGGAATGGTCGTCGATCGGGCCCGAGCCTGCGACCGGGGGCGAGCCGAGCTCCGCCAGGCGGTCGGCGAGATCTTCGTAGGTGCGGATCTTGCTCGCCGCCTTGCGCACGCCGGCGCCGCGCGCGGCGATCGAGGTGTATATCTCGACGATGACCGAGCCCGAGGCGGGGAGCGGATCGACGGGCCAGACCGGCACTTGCCCACCCAGCCGGTGGAGCATGCGCATGCCCGTCAGGCTCGACTTGCCGACCTGCGCGGCGCCGACGAGGTTGAAGTTGCTCACCGGTCGCACCCCCTGCGCGCGCTGGGCCTGTTCGGCGCGGCGGAACCGGCCCTCGCGACTCGCGGCGTCGGGCCGGTGGAAATGCTCGCCGACATGGTCCTTCGAATGGCGGAAATGCCGCGCGGCCTCGGGGTGGCGGACGAAGCTGGAGGCGGAAAGGTGATCGTCGCCGGCGCAGATGCGGTCGATCAGCGCCCAGAGCGCTCTCGCGTGGGATGGACTGTCTTCCCACCCAGGGAAGAACGCGCCGCAATCGGCGAACGGCAGCGAGATGCCGAGGTCCATGCCCACCAGCGTTTCGGGCGGCAGGTCGTCGCGCAGGATCGCCAGGACCTCGCCGCGCGACCACCCGCGGCCCGGATCGACCAGCACCGGCGGGCCCCCGGCGGCGTCGGCCAGCGCGAGCGCGATACCCTTGTGCCGCTCCCCCGCCGCGCCCGACCAGTCGATCGCGAGGAAGTGCCGGAAGCGCCCCGGCGTCACTCGCCCGCCAGCTCGCGCCGCCGCCGTTCCCAGTATTCGAGGCGCTTCTGCACCTCGCGCTCGAACCCGCGCTCGACCGGTTGATAGTACGTCTGCGCTTCCATCTCCTCGGGCCAGTAATCGGCGCCCGAGAAGCCGTCCTCCGCGTCGTGGTCATAGGCGTAGCCCTTGCCGTAACCGATGTCCTTCATCAGCTTGGTCGGGGCATTGAGGATGTTCTGCGGCGGCATCAGGCTGCCGGTTTCCCTGGCGCTGCGCCAGGCGGCCTTCTGCGCCTTGTAGGCGGCGTTGCTCTTCGGCGCAGTGGCACAATAGAGGCACGCCTGCAC
>CAMPGP010000239.1 GCA_946885545.1 uncultured Altererythrobacter sp. | reverse complement strand
ATCTGCGCCACCAAGCGCGAGGAAGTGGCCGCGAGGAAGACGCTGGCGACGCTCGACGACCTCGACCGGGCGGCGCGTGACGCCACGGCCCCGCGCGGATTCCGTGCGAGCCTCGAAGCAAAGGCGTCATCCGGCTTTGGCCTGATTGCAGAAATCAAGAAAGCTTCGCCGTCCAAAGGATTGATAAGGCCAGACTTCCGTCCCCACGATCACGCCATCGCTTACGAGCGTGGCGGTGCGGCCTGCCTCTCGGTGCTGACCGACGCGCCCTACTTCCAGGGCCACGAGGACTACCTGATGGACGCGCGCGCAGCATGCGACCTGCCAGTGCTGCGAAAGGATTTCATGGTCGACCCGTGGCAGGTGGCCGAAGCGCGCGCGATCGGGGCCGATGCGATCCTCATCATCGTCGCCGCGCTCGACGACGCGCTCATGGCCGAGATCGAGGCGGCAGCGCTCGAGCGCGGGATGGACGTGCTGGTCGAAGTCCACGACGAAGCCGAGATGGAGCGCGCGCATCGCCTCCGCTCGCGCCTGATCGGGATAAACAATCGCGATCTCAAGACCTTCCGCACCGATCTTGCCACCACCGAGCGCCTCGTCCCGTTCGCGCCCGAAGGCGCACTGCTGGTGGGTGAGAGCGGAATCGCCAGCCACGTCGATTGCCAGCGCCTCGCCGACGCGGGCGTCCGCTGCTTCCTCGTGGGCGAGAGCCTGATGCGACAGCACGACGTCACGGCGGCGACCCGCACGCTGCTCGAAGGCTGAACTTTCCTACACGGCATCGTTCTGCCACAACCCGCGCATGACCCCGCACATCCGCCCAACCGCCGCACGTCTTTCAGGCCCGTGCGAAGGGGCGAAGTTTTTTGCTCCAGGACTGTGTAACATGTGGTCCATGTCCTACCGTATCATCGCCGCGGACCGGAGGTTCTGACATGGCCGCACTGACCCACCTCGACGAGTCGGGCGCGGCGCGGATGGTCGATGTCGGCGGCAAGCCCGAGACCGCACGCTCGGCCACTGCGACGGGCCGGATCGCGATGCACCCCGCCACCCTCGCCGCGATCCGTGACGGCGACATGCCCAAGGGCGATGTGCTCGCTTCCGCGCGTATCGCCGGGATCATGGCCGCCAAGAAGACCGGCGACCTGATCCCCCTGTGCCACCCCCTCGCCCTTGATGCGGTCACGATCGACTTCGCGTTCGAGGATCACGGCCTGCGCGTCACCGCCCGCGCGTCTCTCACCGGCCGCACAGGCGTGGAAATGGAAGCGTTGACAGCCACTTCCGTCGCACTCTTGACGATCTACGACATGGCCAAGGTGCTCCAGAAGGACATGACGATCGGCGAGCTTCGCCTGCTCGAGAAGACCGGCGGCAAGTCGGGCGACTGGCGCGCCGCCGAATGACCCCGCCGATCGCGCTGGAGGATGCCTGGTCGCATCTGCTCGACCTCGTCCACCCGCTCCCGCCCGAACAGGTAGCAACCGAAGCGGCGCTGGGTCGCTACCTCGTCGACCCACTTGTCGCCGCGCGCACCCAGCCCGCCGCCGATCTCTCCTCAATGGACGGCTATGCACTCGCCGGAGGGGGCCCGTGGATCGTGACAGGCGAAAGCCGCTGTGGCGCGCCCTACGCCGCTGCTCTCGCTCCCGGCCAGGCGGCGCGCATCTCCACCGGCGCGATCATCCCCGACGGCGCCGACCGGGTGCTGATCCAGGAGGAAGCGCAGCGAGACGGCGACCGCCTCGCCCTCGCCGCTGCTTCGCCCGAGCGCGGTGCATACATCCGGCCGCGCGGGATGGACTTCACAGAGGGCGACACCTTGCTGCCCGCCGGAACCCGCCTTGGCCCCGCGCAGATCGCGCTTACTTTGGCCGCCGGGCAAACCACGGTTACCGCCTCCCGCGCACCGCGCGTCGCGGTACTCGACTGCGGCGACGAACTGGTCGACTGCTCGACCCCCGCAACCAACGGCGCGATGCTCGCGTCGATGCTCGCCACGCTGCCCTGCACGGTGCGGCGGATCGGGCCGATCCCCGACGACAAGGCCGCCCTCGCCGAGGCGCTGGCCCAATGCGAGGACTGCGACCTCGTCGTCACCAGCGGCGGCGCTTCGGTCGGCGATCACGACTTTGTGCGACCGGGGCTCGAGGCGTGGGGTGCGGAGATCGCCTTCTGGCGCGTCGCAATCCGGCCGGGCAAGCCGCTGCTCGTCGCTCGGCGCGGCGAGACGCTGGTGCTCGGTCTGCCCGGAAACCCCGTGTCGGCCTTCGTGACCGGCTTCCTGTTCGTGCTCCCCGCGCTGCGCCGAATGCTCGGCGCCCACGACCCGCTCCCGCGCAGCGAACCGCAACGCTGCACCGCGGATCTGCCCCCCGGCGGCGATCGCGGCGAGTTCCTTCGCGCGATCCGCACGCCCGAAGGGATCGTGCCGATGATGCGGCGCGACAGCAGCCTTCTCGCCCAGCTTGCGCGTGCTGATGCTCTGATCTTGCGCCCTCCGGAATGCGCCGGGACGAAAGCGGGAACGGATGTTCCGGTCTATCGCCTCGAAAATGGCGGGATTGCTTGACTTGCGCTGCCCGGTTGCCTAATTGTTCCGCATTCGTTCGCAATCGCGCACGATCGTGTCAGGCGACCAGGGAGTTTTCGCCATGCTGACGGCCAAGCAGCACGAATTGATCCGCTTCATCCAGCAGCGGCTGGAGGAGACCGGCATTTCGCCCTCGTTCGAGGAAATGAAGGAAGCGCTCGATCTCAAGAGCAAGTCGGGCGTCCACCGCCTGATCTCGGCGCTTGAGGAGCGCGGCTTCATCCGCCGCCTGCCCAATCGCGCCCGCGCGCTCGAAGTGCTCAAGAACCCCGAGGACGCGACCCCCGCCGCGCGCAAGCCCAAGGCGGACAACGTCGTCGAACTGCCGCGCCCCGCGCCTTCCCGCCCCACGCCGGCGAACGACGTGATCGAGGTGCCGCTCCACGGGCGTATCGCCGCGGGAGCGCCGATCGAGGCGTTCGAGGATCACAGCAGCCTGCCCGTCCCCGCCGCCCTGCTCGGCCCGGGCGAACATTACGCGCTCGAGGTG
>CAMPGP010000238.1 GCA_946885545.1 uncultured Altererythrobacter sp. | reverse complement strand
GGGCTGAGCGAGGTGGTGAAGATGAAGCCGGGGGCATAGCTGCGGATGCAGTCGATTACCTTGGTGTCGGCCGCGATATAGCCGCCCATCACGCCGAACGCCTTGCCCAGCGTGCCTTCGATGATGTCGATCCGGTGCGCGGCCTCGTCGCGCTCGGAGATGCCGCCGCCGCGCGCGCCGTACATGCCGACCGCGTGGACCTCGTCGATGTAGGTCAGCGCGTTGTACTTGTCGGCGAGGTCGCAGATCGCGTGGATCGGCGCGACGTCGCCGTCCATCGAGTAGACGCTCTCGAACGCGATCAGCTTGGGGGCGTCGGGGTCTTCGACGGCGAGCAGTTCTTCGAGATGCTCGATGTCGTTGTGGCGGAACACGCGCTTCTCGGCGCCCGAATTGCGGATACCCGCGATCATGCTCGCGTGGTTGAGCTCGTCGGAAAAGATCACGCAGCCGGGCAGGAGCTTGGCGAGCGTGGAAAGCGTCGCGTCGTTGGAGACGTAGCCGCTGGTGAACAGCAGTGCGCCTTCCTTGCCATGGAGGTCGGCCAGCTCGCGCTCGAGCTGGATGTGGAAGTGCGTGTTGCCCCCGATGTTGCGCGTGCCGCCCGAACCGGCGCCGACGTCGTGCAACGCCTCTTCCATCGCGGCGATGACCTTGGGGTGCTGGCCCATCGCGAGGTAGTCGTTCGAACACCACACGGTGATCGGCTTGGGACCGTTGTGCCCGGCGAAGCAGCGCGCGTTGGGGAATGCGCCCTTGTTGCGCAGGATGTCGATGAACACGCGATAGCGGCCTTCGGAATGCAGGCGATCGATCGCCTGGTCGAAGATCTGGTCGTAGTTCATGGCTTGCCTGCGTCAGCGCCGCCCGTCCGCGGCCGATAGGGCGCGATTTAGGCCGGTTGCCCCGCTATTTCCACCGCGATCTTTGCGAACGGTTCGCAGCTAGAACGCGACGAGATGCGTGATGCCGTGCCGTGCGAATATCGGCACGAGCGTCTGGAGATCCGCCAATGCGCCGGTCGTCACGGCGCGGTCGGGCTCGGAAGGAGCGAAAGTCTGGCCGGCGGTAAGTGCGGCGATGCGGCGGGCGATGCCCTCGGCGCCGTCGATCAAGGCCACGCCGGGGCCGAATGCCGCCGCAAGTTCCTCCCGCAGCAGCGGAAAATGGGTACAGGCCAGGACGACGGTATCGATCCGTTCACCACCCGGTTGTCCGCGAAGCTCCGCCACGGCGTGATCGATCGCGGCCGGATCGACGGAAAGGCCGCGCAGCTTGGCTTCGGCCGCTTCGACCAGCCCCGGCGCGGCTTGGCGCAGCAGCGTGTGCCCATTGCCGTACTCGGCCTCGAGATTGTCGACATAGGCCTGGCGGATAGTCGCCTCGGTACCGAGCAGGCCGATGGTTCCGCTGCGGGTCATTGCTGCGGCTGGTTTGATCGCGGGGACCGTGCCGACGATCGGGATTTCGAGCACCTCGCGCACCATGCCGAGCGCGATCGTGCTCGCGGTGTTGCAGGCGATGCAGATCAGCCGCGGCTGCCAGCGCTCCGCCATGCGCCCGAGGAGGCCACAGACGCGCGCGGCGACCTCGGCCTCGCTCTTGGCGCCATAGGGCAGCCCGGCGATGTCGGCGGCGTAAATCACCGGCGCGTCGGGGAGGGCTTTGCGAACTTCCGCCAGTACGCTGAGCCCGCCGACGCCGGAATCGAACATCAGGATGGGGGAGGCGGGGTTAGGTCTGTCCAATTCCGTTCGTCCTGAGCTTGTCGAAGGACCGCGTTTCGATTTACGGCGCTAGAAGATAAGACGGGGCTTCGACAAGCTCGACCCGAACGGTTACGAAGAAATATCCGGTAAGGGATTGGCGGCAATGGAAATCACGATCGACACTCTCCTCGCCGCGTTGCTTGGGTACGCCTGCGGCTCGATCCCCTTCGGCCTCCTGCTCACCCGCATGGCCGGTATGGGCGACGTGCGCCAGATCGGCAGCGGCAACATCGGCGCGACCAACGTGCTGCGCACCGGCAACAAGGGGCTGGCGGCGGCGACGCTGCTGCTCGATCTCGTCAAGGGGCTGGCGGCCGTGCTGCTGGCGAAGAACTTGTTGGCAGGGCCGATGGAGATGCCCGCGGCTGCGCTCGGGCCTGCGCCGGTGGCGGCGCTGTTCGCGGTGCTTGGGCACTGTTTTCCGGTCTGGCTCGGCTTCAAGGGCGGCAAGGGCGTGGCGACCAACGCCGGGGTCAGCTTCGGGCTCGCCTGGCCGATCGGGCTTGCCTACGCGCTCGTCTGGCTCGGGGTGCTGGCGGCGAGCCGGATCAGCTCGCTCGCGGGGATGAGCGCGGTGGTGGCAGCCGCGATCGTCGCCGCAGTGCTTGGCTACGCGGCCTATGTCCCCGCGCTGGTGCTGATCGGCCTGATCGTGCTCTGGCTCCACCGCGAGAATATCCGGCGCCTCGCCAACGGCACCGAACCGAAAGTCGGCTCGAAAGGGTGAGCGGACTGTCGCAGCCTGAAGCCTTCGCGCGCATCCGGCTCCTCCGTTCGCCCAATATCGGCCCTGTTTCCTACGCCCAGTTGCTCGCGCGCTTCGGCACCGCCGAGGTCGCGCTCGAGGCCTTGCCCGAAATCGGGAAGCGTGGCGGCCGCGAATATCGTGCCGTGCCCGCCGAACGAATCGAGCGCGAGGTGGAAGCGGTCCGTGCGGCGGGTGCCCGTTACCTGTTTCACGATCAGCCCGGTTATCCCGCGCTGCTGGGCGAGATCGAGAGCGCGCCGCCGATCCTGACCTTTCGCGGCGATCTGTCGCTGGCGGAGAAGCCCTGTGTGGCGATGGTAGGCGCGCGCAATGCCAGCGCCACCGCGGTGAAGCTGGCGCGCGATTTCGCGGCCGCGCTGGCGGGGGCGGGGTTTACGGTCGTCTCCGGGCTGGCGCGGGGAATCGACGGGGCGGCGCATCGCGGCGCATTGCCCGCCACGATCGGCGTGATCGCGAGCGGCATCGACATCGCCTATCCCCCGCAGCACGCCGAACTGCAGGAAGAGATCGCCGCGCAAGGGCTGCTGCTGGCCGAGCAGCCTCCGGGGACCGAGCCGCGCGGCAGCCATTTCCCGAGCCGC
>CAMPGP010000237.1 GCA_946885545.1 uncultured Altererythrobacter sp. | reverse complement strand
TCCGCGTTCCGGGCGACAAGTCGATCAGCCATCGCTCGCTGATGCTCGGCGCGATCGCGGTGGGCGAAACCCGCGCGACCGGCCTGCTCGAGGGCGAGGACGTGCTCGCCACCGCCGCCGCGATGCGTGCGATGGGAGCGACGATCGAGAAGCGCGGCGAGACCTGGCACATCCACGGCGTCGGTGTCGGCGGGCTGCTCCAGCCCGCGCAGGCGCTCGACATGGGCAACTCGGGCACCTCGACCCGGCTTCTCATGGGCCTCGTCGCCAGCCACGGCATCACCGCAGCGTTCACCGGCGACGCCAGCCTGTCGAAGCGCCCGATGGGCCGCGTGATCGAGCCGCTTTCGCAGATGGGCGCGAGCTTCACGCCTTCCCCCGGCGGCACCCTGCCGCTGATGATGGAGGG
The DNA here is from genome assembly GCA_946885545.1 of uncultured Altererythrobacter sp. The sequence goes on along the minus strand of CAMPGP010000237.1, from coordinate 2,730 downwards.
GCTCTGCCCCGCAGTGCCGATCGAATACCGCCTCCCGGTCGCCAGCGCACAGGTGAAGAGCGCGGTTCTGCTCGCCGGGCTCAACACTCCCGGAATGACCACGGTGATCGAGCCGGTGCCCACGCGCGATCATTCCGAGCGCATGTTGCGCGGCTTCGGCGCCGAGCTCGAGGTCGAAGAGGCTGGCGGCGAACGCGTGATCCGCATCCGCGGCGAGGCGGAGCTGAAGCCGCAGAGCATCGAAGTTCCAGGCGACCCCTCCTCCGCTGCATTCTTCCTCGTCGCCGCCAGCCTCGTGCCCGGCAGCGACCTCACGATCGAGAACGTCGGCCTCAACCCGACCCGCGCCGGGCTGGTCGAGGTGTTGCGCCGGATGGGCGCCAGCATCGAGGAGATCGACGCGCGCGACGTCGGCGGCGAACCGGTCGCGGACTTGCGCGTGCGCCATGCGCCGCTCACCGGAATCGAGGTCGACCCGGCCATCGCCCCGAGCATGATCGACGAATTTCCCGTGCTGTTCGTCGCCGCCGCGCTCGCGCAGGGCACCACGCGGACCAGCGGGCTCGACGAACTGCGGGTGAAGGAAAGCGACCGCCTCGCCGCCATGGCCACCGCGCTCGCCGCGGCTGGTGCGCGGGTCGAAGAGACCGAGGACGGACTCGTCATCGAAGGCACGGGCGGCGACCCGCTCCCCGGCACCGGCGAGGATGCCCAGATCGCGACGCACCTCGACCACCGCATCGCGATGAGCATGGCCGTCGCCGGGCTCGCCAGCAGCAGCGGCGTCGCGATCGACGACACCCGTCCGATCGCGACCAGCTTCCCCGATTTCGAAGCCTTGCTCGAAAGCGCCGCAGGATGACCGGCGAACTCGACTGGGCCACCCTCGTCGGGTTCCTCGGCATGGCCTGCATCATCGCGGCCTATGCCTACCTGACCTGGCACGAGGCGCCCGATCCCTTCGTGCTCCACGGCACCAACCTCGCCGGCGCCGCGCTGCTGACGGTATCGCTGCTCGTCCATATGAACCTGCCCAGCCTCGTGCTCGAAGGCTTCTGGGCCGCGATCGCAATCTACGGTCTGGTAAAGGCCCTGCGCCAGCGCGGGGCGAAAGCCGAAAGTAGAGACAATTGACGTACCTCGGAGCCACCGCATGATCATCGCCGTCGACGGACCCACCGCCAGCGGCAAAGGCACGATCGCCCGCGCGCTCGCCGATCACTACGTGCTGCCGCATCTCGATACCGGGCTGCTCTATCGCGCGGTCGGACGACAAGTGCTGCTCGATGGCGGCGACCCGGAAAATCCCGCAGACGCGCTCGCCGCGACCGGCTTTCACGAAAGCCTGCTCGCCGATCCGCATCTGCGCAGTGAAGAGACCGGCGGCTACGCCAGCCGCGTGTCCGTTCACCCAGCAGTGCGCCAGGCACTGTTCGAGCGCCAGCGCGCCTTTGCCATCCAGCCCGGCGGCGCAGTGCTAGACGGGCGCGACATCGGCACGGTGATCGCGCCCGAGGCCGAGGTGAAGCTGTTCGTCACCGCCAGCGTCGAGGCGCGCGCAGAACGCCGGTGGAAGGAGATGCAGGGCCGCGGGGTGGACATCACGCTCGAGGCGATCGTCGAGCAGCTCCACCGCCGCGATACGCGCGACACCGGCCGCAAGGACGCCCCGCTTGCCGTCGCGCGCGATGCCTACGTCCTCGACACCAGTCACCTCGACCGCGAAGAAGCCATCGCCGCCGCGATCGAAGCCGCGGAAGAGGCTCTGCACGGCGGATAGTTGATTCACGCAGAGGCGTGAAAACCGTTTTCCTACAGCCCCTTCTGTGTGCCACGCTCACAGAGCCATGCGAGACGCCCGCCCCATCCCTCCAGGCGAAAGCCACATCTGCACCCGACTTTCGCCAGCCCGAAGTCCACACTCCGCCTTCCCGAAAAGCCGGGTTTGCCGAGGGCGCACCACCGAAAGTCACACAGTTTCAAACCGCGAGAAGCGTAACACCCGGCACACCCGCTTTCGCTTGCGTTTTCGCGCCGTTTCGCCTAGGCGCGCGGCCGTTCTCCCAATCGCTGAGATTGAAGGACCTTCGCGGCGGCATACGGCCTCGCGGAGAACTCGGCCCTCTTGCCCCGCTCGACCCGCAATGGTGCGGGAGGCGGAATAAGACCCCGGTAGAACCGGTGGCCGGTAGCAAACGTAGGAAGTCTCACATTATGGCAACCAGTGCCAATCCCACCCGCGCCGATTTCGAGGCGCTGCTCAACGAACAGCTCGGCGGCGCCGGCGACGAAGGCTTCGAAGGCCGCGTCGTCAAGGGCACCGTCACCGCGATCGAAAACGGCATGGCCGTGATCGACGTCGGCCTGAAGAGCGAAGGCCGCGTCAACCTCAAGGAATTCATGCGCGTCGACGACGAGCACGGGCTCGAAGTCGGCAGCGAAGTCGAAGTCTTCGTCGACCGCGTCGAGAACGCCGACGGCGAAGCGATGCTCAGCCGCGACCGCGCCCGCCGCGAAGCCGCCTGGGACAAGCTCGAGAGCGAGTTCGGCGAAGGCAAGCGCGTCGAGGGCCGCATCTTCGGCCGCGTCAAGGGCGGCTTCACCGTCGACCTCGACGGCGCCGTGGCCTTCCTGCCCGGCAGCCAGGTCGACATCCGCCCCGTGCGCGACGTTACCCCGCTGATGGACATGCCGCAGCCGTTCCAGATCCTGAAGATGGATCGCCGCCGC
>CAMPGP010000236.1 GCA_946885545.1 uncultured Altererythrobacter sp. | reverse complement strand
GCGACGGGGTGTTCCGCGTGCTGCGCGACAGCGACATCGAGGTCGAGGAAGAGGCCGAGGACCTCGTCCGCTTCTTCCGCACCGCGATCCAGCGCCGCCGCCGCGGCCGCGCCGTCCTGCTGGAGCTCGACCGCGACTGCGACCCGGCGGCCGAGGCGCTGCTGCGCGAACAGTTCGACGTCGATTCGGCCATGGTGGTGAAATCGTCGGGCATGCTCGGGCTGCGCCATCTCGACACGATCTGCGCCGAGCCGCGGCCCGATCTCAAGTTCGCCCCGTTCTCCCCCCGCTATCCCGAACGCATCCTGGCGCACGACGGCGACTGCTTCTCCGCGATCCGCGAGAAGGACATCGTGATCCAGCACCCCTACGAGAGCTTCGAGGTGGTGGTCGACTACCTGCACCAAGCGGCGACCGATCCGACCGTCGTCTCGATCAAGCAGACGCTCTATCGCGCGGGCGATCAGTCGCCGGTGATCGCGGCGCTGATCGAAGCGGCACAAAACGGCAAGGCGGTGACCGCGGTGGTCGAGCTCAAGGCGCGCTTCGACGAGGAGCGCAACATCCAGTGGGCGACCGAGCTCGAGCGCGCGGGCGTCCAGGTGATCTACGGCTTCACCGAGTGGAAGACCCACGCAAAGGTCAGCCTCGTGGTGCGGCGCGAGGAGGAAGGCTACCGCACCTACTGCCACTTCGGCACGGGCAACTATCACCCGACCAATGCGCGTATCTACACCGACCTCAGCTACTTCACCGCCGATCCCGCGCTGGGGCGCGATGCGGCCAAGCTGTTCAATTTCATCACCGGCTACGTCGAACCGCGCAGCACCGAATGCATCGCGATTTCGCCCATCGGTCTCAAACAGAAGCTGTTCGAGCTTATCGACGTCGAGATCGCCAACGCGAAGGCCGGAAAACCGGCCGGGGTATGGGCGAAGCTGAACTCGATCACCAACCGAGAGACCATCGACAAGCTCTACGAAGCGAGCGCCGCGGGGGTGGATATCCAGCTCATCGTGCGGGGCATCTGTTGCCTGCGCGCCGGCGTGCCCGGTCTGTCGGAGAACATCCACGTCAAGTCGATCATCGGCCGCTTTCTCGAACACGGGCGGGTCTGGGCGTTCGGTAACGGGCATCGCCTGCCGAGCAAGCGCGCCGCCGTCTACCTGACCTCGGCCGACGCGATGAGCCGCAACCTCGACCGGCGAGTCGAAGTGCTGGTGCCGATCGTCAACAAGACCGTCCACGACCAGGTGCTCGACCAGGTCATGCTCGCCAACATCCTCGACACCGAGCAGAGCTGGCAGCTCTACCCGAACGGCCAGTATGAGCGGATGCGCGTCGGCGACGGCGGCTTCAACTGCCACGAATATTTCATGAGCAACCCTTCGCTTTCGGGCCGCGGCTCGGCGCTGAAGGCGGGCGCGGTGCCCAAGCTGCGGCTGGAGGAAGACCCGGGATGACGGCCATGCGACCGATCGGGCGCCGTTCGCTGCGCGGCAAGCAGGGCGCGCGCCGCGCGGTGATCGACATCGGATCGAACACCGTCCGCCTCGTCGTCTACGATGGGCCGCTGCGCGCGCCCCGCACGCTGTGGAACGAGAAGGTGGCGGCGCGGCTCGGGCGCGATCTTGCGACCACCGGGCGCATTCCCGACGAGGCGAGCGAGCAGGCATTGGCGGCGCTGGCACGTTTCGCGCTGCTGGCCGAAGAGCTCGATGTGCACGATGTGCAAACGGTCGCCACCGCAGCGTCGCGCGATGCGGAGAACGGCGCCGAATTCCTCGAACGGGTGCGCGAACTCGGGCTCGAGCCGCGGCTGCTCGGCGGCGAGGACGAGGCGATCGCTTCGGCCTACGGCGTGATCGGCGCCTTCCCCGGGGCGCGCGGCGTGGTGGCGGACCTCGGCGGCGGGAGCCTCGAGCTGGTCGCGGTCGAGGATGACGACTGCCACCACGGTGCGAGCCTGCCGCTTGGCACGCTACGCCTGCCCGCGCTGAGCGCCAGGGGCGAGACCGCCTTCCGAGATTCCGTCGGTAAGGCGCTGGAATCGACAGGCTGGGCGGCGGCGCATCCAGGTCCGCTCTACATGGTTGGCGGAACCTGGCGCGCGCTCGCCGCATACGCGATGCGCGAGGCGGACTACCCGCTGACCGATCCACACGCCTTTCGCCTCGAGATCGAGGACGCCGACCGGATCGCGCGCAAGATCGCGAAAGACGATCCCGAAAAGCTCGCGGAGCTCGACGGCATCGGCGCGATGCGCGCGCAGTCGCTGCCCGACGCGGCCGCCATGCTGCGCGTCATGCTCGATCGGCTCGCGCCCGAAGGCCTGGTGTTCTCGAGCTGGGGTCTGCGCGAAGGCCTGCTTCACGCCCGGCTCGATCCGCTCGAACGCGCGCAGGATCCGCTGATCGTCGCGGTAGCCGATTTCGCCGCGACGCTCGGCAGCGCGGTGACCGACGCGGCAATGATGAGCGCGTGGGTGGTCGACATCTCGCGGGGAGGCCCGCCCGAGAACGAGCGGCTGCGGCTGGCGGGCGCGTTGCTTTCGCTGGCCCTGCAGCGGGTCGAGCCCAATTTCCGCATCAGTCAGGCGCTCGAATGGGCGCTCGACAAGCGCTGGGTCGGGATCGACGCGCGCGGCCGGGCGATGATCGCCGCCACGCTGCTCGGCAGCTGCAACAAGATCGGCTGGCCGCGCCGGGTCGACCTGCTCGCGCCGGAAGCGGACTTGTGCGAGGCGATGGGCTGGGGCCTCGCGATGCGCCTCGCCCGACGCCTGGGGGCGACCACGCGCGTCTCGCTAACCACCAGCGCGCTCGAACGCGCCGACGGCGCCCTGATCCTTCACCTCGACGAAACCCGCGCCGCACTGGCCGGCGAAGGCACCATGCGCGACCTCGCCGCGCTGGCGGGCTGGCTGGAACTGACGCCGGAGCTGCGGATCGGGGGGTAGGGTTTGCCGCAGTGGCAACGCCGGGATCCACGTAAGCCCATCATTTGAATCGATGGGCTTCACGGGGGGCTGACTTATTCACGGCTCTCTTGACGTTGTTACTTGCCAGACTTCCACTTGAACCCGAAAACACCTCGTAATTGAGAGGGGTGATAATGATTGCAAGGAAATTGGTCTGGCT
>CAMPGP010000235.1 GCA_946885545.1 uncultured Altererythrobacter sp. | reverse complement strand
TCCGCGCCGCACGCCCCGACATCGCGCTTTCCGGCGACTTCATCGTCGGCTTCCCCGGTGAAACCGAGGCCGAGTTCGCGGAGACGCTGCGGCTGGTCGACACGGTCCGATATTCGCAGGCGTTCAGCTTCAAGTACTCGCCGCGCCCGGGCACTCCCGCGGCAGCGCTGGACGGCCAGCTCCCGCGCGAGGTCATGGACGAGCGGCTGCAGCGCCTCCAGGCCGCGCTCAACCGCGACCAGCTCGCCTTCAACCAGCGCTCGGTCGGCCGCACCTGCGAGGTGCTGGTCGAGCGCAAGGGCAAGCTTCCCGGCCAGTGGCTCGGTAAATCGCCCTGGCTGCAATCGGTGTGGTTCGAGGGCGATGCGGCGATCGGCGATATCGTGACCGCCGAGCTGGTCGAGGCCGGGCCGAATTCGCTTGCCGGGCGCGTTCGCGAACCTGCCCTCGCCTGATTGGCGCGCGGAGCCGTCGTGACGGTTCGATAACAATCCACCGCCATGTGCAGGCACCAAGCTTGCCTCCCGCGCGTTGCGATCTAGATTCGGAGTCGCACACGAAAGGATTGCATGGGACGCAGACCGCATCGCGCCGCTCCGGCCATTTCGCCGCCGCCCTCTCCGCTGCGCGAATCGCGCCGCGCCCGCGCGGAATTCGCATTCGAGGACCAGTCGCTGCTCGTGCCGCTGTTCGGCCAGTTCGACGCGAATCTGGTGCAAGTGGAAAACCGGCTCGGCGTGTTCATCTCCGCACGCGGGGACAAGGTTCAGATCGAAGGGCCGGAAGACAGCGTGGCCCGTGCACGCGACGTGATCCAGACGATGTACGACCGGCTGGCGCGCGGGCAGGATCTCGATTCCGGCGCGATCGAATCGCTCATCATGATGTCGAACGAACCGACTCTCGAAGGGATCATCGCAGGCGACGATGGCCCGCCGATCATGATCCGCACCCGGCGCAAGACGATCGTGCCGAGGAGCGCGGGGCAGATCCCCTACATGCGCCAGCTCGCGCACGACGAGATCATCTTCGCGCTCGGCCCGGCAGGCACCGGCAAGACCTACCTCGCGGTGGCGCAAGCGGTCAGTCAGCTGATCACCGGCAGCGTGCAGCGCCTGATCCTCAGCCGCCCCGCGGTCGAGGCGGGGGAGAAGATCGGTTTCCTGCCCGGCGACATGAAGGAGAAGGTCGATCCCTATCTGCGCCCGCTCTACGACGCGCTCTACGATTGCATGCCGCCCGAGCAGGTAGAGCGGCACCTGGCCTCGGGCGTGATCGAGGTCGCGCCGATCGCCTTCATGCGCGGGCGCACGCTCGCCGACGCCTTCGTCATCCTCGACGAGGCGCAGAACACCACGCGCGAGCAGATGAAGATGTTCCTCACCCGCTTCGGCCAGAACAGCCGCATGGTCGTCTGCGGCGACCCGCGCCAGGTCGACATACCCGGCGGCGACCGGATGAGCGGGCTGGCCGACGCGGTCTCGCGGCTCGAAGGGGTCGACGGGATCGCTGTGAGCCGCTTTACCGCCGCCGACGTGGTGCGCCACCCGATCGTGGGCCGCATCGTCGAGGCCTACGAAGGCGAGGATGCCTGAGACCATGGAACTCGACATCGAAATCGATGGCTGGCCGGGCAGCTACGACTGGGCCGATCTCGCCTGGCGCGCAGCCGAGGCGGCGGAGCAGGTCGCGCCAGAACTCGCCAACCCGCGCCTGACCGCCAGCGTACTGTTCACGGTCGACGAGGACGTGCGCACGCTCAATCGCGAGTGGCGGACCAAGGATAAGCCGACCAACGTGCTGTCCTTCCCCATGCTGCTGCGTGACGAGTTGCTGGGCCTCGCGACCGAGGGCGGGCCGGAAATGCTGGGCGATCTGGCGCTCGCATGGGAGACCTGTCTGCGCGAGGCGGCGGAAAAAGGGATCACGACCGAAGACCACACGGCTCACCTGCTCGTGCACGGCTTCCTCCACCTGGCGGGGTACGATCACGAGGTCTCTGACGCCGACGCCGAAGCGATGGAAGCGCTGGAGATAAAGGCGCTTGCGGATATGGGGCTCCCGGACCCATATGGCGATCGCAATCAACAGGAGTGACCTCGAGGGCCATGCCCGAATCCGAAAATTCATCCGGAGAACCGGAAAGTAGACGCGGGCTTTGGCTCGCTATCCGCAAGTTCTTCGACGGCGACAGCGACAGATCGCTGCGCGCGCAACTCGAGGATGTCATCGACGAACACGAGGACGAGGAATCGTCCAGCGGTGGTGGCGACGCGCGCGCCGACGGCGACCTGTCGTCCGTAGAGCGGCAGATGCTGCGCAACATTCTCCATTTCAGCGAGCACGATGCCGACGACATGGCCGTGCCGCGCGGCGAAATCATCGCAGTCGAAGCCACGATTTCCTGGGACGATCTCGTCGCGAGCTTCGCCGAGAACGGCCACTCGCGGATGCCTGTCTATCGCGACACGCTCGACGACGTGATCGGCATGATCCACATCAAGGACGTGTTCCCTTTCCTCGCGCAAGGCAAGCCGCCCCCGTCGGACTGGACCACCTTGATGCGCCAGCCGCTCTACGTGCCGCAGGCGCGCGGCGCGCTCGACGTGCTTGCCGACATGCGCGCGCAGCGCACCCACCTCGCAGTGGTGGTTGACGAATTCTCGGGCACCGACGGGATCATCACGATCGAGGACCTGGTCGAGGAGATCGTCGGCAATATCGAGGACGAGCACGACGAGGCGCCCGAACAGTGGATCGTGCCGATCGGCGAAGGCATGTGGGACTGCGACGCACGCGCCGAGCTCGACGACGTGGCCGAACAGGTCGATCCGCGCCTGGCCGAAGTTGCCGAATCGGTCGATACGCTCGGCGGCCTTACTTATGTGCTGGCCGAGCAGGTCCCGCCGATCGGCACCGTCGTCGCACACCCCAGCGGTTGGCGGATCGAGGTCACTGCCGGAGATGCCACGCACGTCACGCGCTTGCGGCTCCATCCTCCGGAGGAAATCGCCGCGGAGGAATAGATTTCTTTCGCAGTTGCGAAAAGCGGCTCGACAAGCGGCGCGCAAGTCCGCAGGTTCGCGTCCCGATGCCGACCCGCCGCCTGCCCCCGCTCCGCGCGCTCGAAGCCTTCATGCGCAC
>CAMPGP010000234.1 GCA_946885545.1 uncultured Altererythrobacter sp. | reverse complement strand
CCCAGCGCGTCGCGGGCGGCGAGAATGTCGGCGCGTTCGGCGTCGGCCTCCTCGTCGGCCGAGCGGAGGCGGCGCAGCGCCTGATCGATCCGCTCGCGCGAGGTCTGCCGCTCGGTCGGCGCGTAGCTTTCGGACACGACGAGCTCGAACGGCAGGCGCAGCAGCCCGTCGAGCAAACCGGGCGAGGTCGCGTCGGGATATTCCTTGAGGCTGAGCAGCGCGGCGAAATCGGGATCGCCCGAACCACGCAGCTCCATCGCATCGAGCCCGAAGCTGGCGCGACGATAGGGCAGCATATGCCCGACGTCGGCGTCGTCGCGCGGGCGGCGAACGGGGCGCATCTCGCCGTTGTAGAGCGCGCTGAGAAGCTCGAGCAGCTCGCTGTTCGGCTTTCCGCCCGATCCCTCGTAACCCGCCAGTACGGCGGCGCCATAGGCCTGGAGCGAGGCGACGAGGCCCGTCACCGCAGCCTTGAGCGCGCGGACATCCTTGGGATCGGCCTCGATCTCCTTCCGACCCTTGCGGTTCCACATCTTCGACGCGCGTTCGGCGAGGCCTGCCTTGCCGCGCGCCGGGCGTCGGATAAGCGTGACGAACTGATCGTTGACGAACAGCGAACCCGAGCCGAGCCGTTCCTTCCACCGTGCGTCGATGTGGCGGCTGAGCGGATCGTCGAACTCGGCATCCAGCTCCACCTCGACCCGGCGGCGCACGACGTGGTGATACATGACGAAGCGTGCGTCGAGCGTGGAACGCAGCACGACCTCGCGCGTCGCCGCATGGGCGTTGAGCGCGTCGGTGTCCTCGGTCTCGAACAGCAGGCCGGGCACCTGCATCGTGGCCATCACCGATCCGTCGCGCAGCAGCAGCGTGCTGTCGTCGATCAGACGGGCATAGGGCAAGCGGTCGCCGGCGCGGGCTTCCTTCGCGCTCCATGCGGCTGCTCCGATCCACTTGCTCATTTCGTTCCGACCCCTTTCAGGTCAATCGCTTACGCGGCGTAGCTGTTGCAGCCCCAGCGCTTGAAGTTCTTCACCCGCGGACATTTGCTGACCTTGGTCATCCACAGGTCGAACACACGCGGTTCGCGCAGACAGGCGAAATAGCCGATGCCGTGGATCACCACCGCAGCCGGGAGCGCGAGGAAGCTGCCCGTGATCAGGAACAGTTCGGTCGTCACCGCCGCGTTGATGATGAAGAAGTTGTACGTCACCCCGGCGAACATCTGCGGCCGTGTGAGCGCACGATGGACGGTATGGCGGACGAGATGGTCCACCTCAGCCCCCCGAAGCCTGCTGGATGCCGGCCACGATCGAGGCCGCGCCGAACAGGATGAAGCAGCCGATGATCACCGTCGCGCCGAAGCGCCAGTTCATTCGCCCGGTCAGCATCAGGAACCCGACCGCGGCGACCGCCATCACCGCTACCGCGGTGGCAACGTTGCCGAGCAGGGTGCCCTGGAGCCAGCCGAGCGCGGCGACGATCGGGCCCGAACCCTGCGGATCGGCGACCTGCTGCGCGAAGGCAGCGGTCGGGCTCAGAAAGGCGGTAGCGGCAACGAGACGGGTAAAGCGACGCATCGAGTATGGATCCTAGCGGGAATGGTTGGACAGGCGGCCCATGATGGCCGCCACGTAAGTCTTGGTTTCGCGGATGTTCGGAATGCCGTTCGCGCGTTCGACGCGCCCCGGCCCGGCATTGTAGGCGGCAAGCGCCTTCTCGAGATCGCCGTCGAACCGGTCGAGCTGCTCACGAAGATAGCGCGCCCCGCCCTCCAGATTGGCGAAAGGGTCACCCGGATCGACGCCGAGTTCGCGCGCGGTCCCGGGCATGAGCTGGGCAAGGCCGCGTGCGCCGACGGGCGAGACCGCATCGGCGCGCCAGCGGCTCTCCTGCCAGACCAGCGCCTCGATCAACGCGGGGCTGAGGTCGAAACGGCGGGCCAGTTCGTGAACCTTGGCGGCGTAGAGCCCGGGCACGCCAGCCGCGTGGATGGCGGGATCGGCGATGGCCTGCGCGGGCACCAGATAATCGGCGGAAAGCTCGATCGCTTCGCCGGCCTGGACGAGAGTCGTGTCGGACGGCGTCTGCGCAGCCGCCTGCGCGCCCGCAATCCAGCGCGCCCCGTCAGCACCGATTTCCATGACGTCCGCGCTTGCCGGCGCGGCCATCCCCGCCAAGCCCGCCATCACGGCGAGCAAAGGCGCTCCTCTGAGAATCATCGAACCCTCCGTCCGATCCCCTTGCGCACCCTACATGACAGGCTGGTGACAGCAAGTTGCACGCCGCCGGACGGAGCGATCCCCGCTCCCCCACGGGCGGCCCGGACCCGAGCCTATCGCATAAGCGCTTCAGAGGCCACGATTTAATGCTCGATCACGAGCAGATGGAGGGCGGCGTTGCGCGTCAGCGCATCGTCATGCGGCTGGTCGGCGCGAACTCTCCGCGTTCGAGCATGCGCAGCGCACGCCGGGCGAGCTCTCGCGAGTCGATCCAGTCGCCGCCGGCGACTTCCAGCCTGACTGGCGTATCGTCCTGCGCCGCAGCCCGAAACAGGCGGCGCGCATCGGCCTCCCGCCCTTCGCGAGCGTAGGCGATGCCGAGATTGATCATGCGCGCGGGATCATCGCGCTCGATCGAGCGATCGGCTTCCAGCGCGGAGATTGCGGCCTGGTTGCGGTTGGCTGCCAGCTCCTCGAAGGCCACGTCGGCGGGCGGCGCCCCTTGGGTCGCGATTGCGAGCACCGCGCTTGCAACAAGTAAAGACATCTCGTCTCTCCCATTCCTCAAGTCATGCCCGAAGGTTGCGCTCCGCTCCGCTCGACTGCAACAAAAACGTCATAATGTCATTTGTCTGTAACATTTCCCGAAGCGCTATTTCGCTCTCTGACATATTTGTCGCTTTTCAGTCTTTTTCATGCCACTGAATAAAAGCGATTTTTCTGCAAAGAAACTGTCACGCCGCGCCCCTACCCCGCAATTCGCGATCACGATTTCGCGACTTATCGATTCTCGGTTTTTTGAGGGGACCGCTCGCTGTGAACACACTTCAACGATCCATCGTGCTTGGCTGTGGCCTGGTCGTCCTGACCGGCTGCGGCGCAGACGATATCGCCTCGCCCGGTACGGGCGGCAACATCACCATCAACG
>CAMPGP010000233.1 GCA_946885545.1 uncultured Altererythrobacter sp. | reverse complement strand
CACGAGGACGCCTATGCCGAAACCGGCAACCAGGCCGTCAGCTACACCACCGGCGTCCCGGCGATGGTCGGCTCGGCGTTGGTGCTGCAGGGCAAGTGGACCGGAGACGGCGTGTTCAACATGGAAGAGTTCGACCCCGATCCCTTCCTCGAGATGCTCGGCGAACAGGGCTTGCCGTGGAACGTGAAGGAGCTGGACGGGCCGGTGGAGTTCTAGGTTTTCGTTTCACGCAGAGGCGCAGAGGGAGCAGAGACGCGGAGGGGTGTTGCGTTAGTGGAAATCGATGAGATCACCGCAATCGTTGTCGACGAGTGTATCGCAATCCACCGCGAGCTTGGTCCCGGTCTATTCGAGAATGTGTATGAAACCGTCCTTGCAGGACGGTTGGAGGCGCGGGGTCTGGCGGTTGCGCGGCAATTTCCCGTTCCGCTCGATTTCGATGGCCACCGCTTCGAAGTGGCATTCCGGATCGACATACTGGTCGAGGATCGGTTGATTTTGGAAATCAAGGCGACCGAGCAGCTGAGCAAGGCACACGGAAAACAGCTTCTTACGTATTTGAGACTCTTCAAGCAGCCCGTCGGGCTGCTTCTCAATTTCTCGCAGGCCACGATGAAGGACGGCATCCGCCGCGTAGTCAACGACTACCGACCGCACTAATCCTCTGCGTCTCTGCTTCCTCTGCGCCTCTGCGTGAACCCGAAAGGACGGACATCGGATATGGAAACCAAAGCTGGCGATCCGGGGGCTTTCGCTCAGTTCGACCTCGACCGGGTCGACAGCCCCGCGTTCGTGGTCGATGCAGCGAAGTTGCGGGCGAACCTGCAGGTGCTCGCCGACATTCGCGATGCGACGGATATCAAGGTGCTTGCGGCGCTCAAGGCGTTCTCGATGTGGTCGGTTGCGCCCATTATCGGTGAGTATCTCGACGGGGTCTGCACCTCCGGCCTGTGGGAGGCGCGGCTGGCGAGCGAGTTCTACGATGGCGAGATCGCGACTTACTCCGCCGCCTACAAGCCCGACGAGCTGGAAGAGGTTTGCCGCCTGTCGGACCACGTGATCTTCAATTCGCCGGGGCAGCTCGAACGCGCAGCGCTGATTATCGAGCAGGCCAGGGCCAGCGGGCAGGATTTCGACGTCGGGCTGCGCATCAACCCGCAAGTGCCGACCGGCGAAGTGCCGCGCTACGACCCCTCCAGCCCGGGCAGCCGCCTCGGCTTCCCGATCGACCAGCTCACGCCCGAGATCATGGCGCAGGTCGACGGCATCCATTTCCACAACTTGTGCGAGCAGGACTTCGAGCCGCTACGCCAGACCTGGGACAAGGTCTTCGATGCGATCGAGCCGTGGTTCGGCGAGCTCAAATGGATCAACATGGGCGGCGGGCACCATATCACTCGCGCCGACTACCAGCGCGAGGAGCTGGTCGAATTCCTGCGCGATGCAAAGGAGGACACCGGAGCCGAGATCTATCTCGAGCCGGGCGAGGCCGTGGCGCTCGACGCGGGAATTCTGGTCGGGACGATCCTCGATGCGGGATGGAATGGCCTGCCCGTCGCGGTGACCGACATCTCGGCCACCTGCCACATGCCCGACGTGATCGAGGCACCCTATCGCCCGGCGATGCTCGGCGAGGTGGGGGAGGGCGAGGCCATCCGCCTCGGCGGCCCCTCGTGCCTCGCAGGCGACGTGATCGGCGACTACCGCCTGCCGGTGCCGTGCGAACCGGGCCAGCGCGTGGCGTTTCTCGATCAGGCGCACTATTCGATGGTCAAGACCAACACTTTCAACGGCGTGCAGCTGCCGAGCATCTGGCTGTGGGACAGCGCCACCGACGCGCTCGAACTGGTCAAGAGCTTCGGCTACGAGGATTTCCGCGACCGGCTGAGTTGATCGCTCGGTTCGGCGAGCTTTTGGAACGTGCCGACGTGCGCGCGGTTGAAGCTTCGAAGCGCGGATTTCACTTGCGGTTCACGCTACGAGGCTTATAGGCGCACCCCGCTGCCCCAAGGGGACTTCCTGACCGCAAGGCAGCCTCGTTCAAACTAACCGTTTGGGGGTCCCTTGAATTGCACATCCAACCTGACGCCCGGTCTGTAGTTCGCGCGTTCGCGCCGGACGAGCCGGTCATCCTCAATCGCCCGCACGCAGCGGAGCGCGCCGCGCGTTTCTTCGTCGAGAAGTTTCCGGGCAAGTCGCTCTATGCGGTTAAGGCGAATCCTTCGCCCGAATTGCTGCAGATCCTGTGGCAGGGCGGGGTGACGCACTACGACGTCGCCTCGATCGCCGAGGTGCGCCTCGTGCGCGAAGCGCTGCCGGATGCGACCCTGTGCTTCATGCATCCGGTCAAGACCCCGCGCGCGATCCGCGAAGCCTATTTCGAACACGGCGTGAAGACCTTCAGCCTCGACACGATTGAGGAACTGGAGAAGATCGTCGAGGCGACCACGAGCGATGACGGCGCGCCGGCGAAGGACCTGCGGTTGCTGGTGCGGCTGCGCGTCAGTTCCGACTATTCCGAACTCAGCCTGGCTTCGAAGTTCGGGGTCGACCTTGCCGATGCCGCGCCGCTGCTCCAGGCGACCCGTCAGCACTGCGACTGGCTGGGGCTGTGCTTCCACGTCGGCAGCCAGGCGATGACGCCGTTCGCCTATGTGCAAGCGCTCGAGCGCGTCCGCGTGGCGGTGGCCGAGGCCAGCGTCGTGATCGACGTGGTCGACGTCGGCGGCGGCTTCCCTTCGGTCTATCCGGGCATGGAGCCTCCGCCGCTGGAGGACTATTTCCAGGTCATCCACCGGCACTTCGAGAACCTGCCGATCGCCTACAACGCCGAGCTGTGGTGCGAGCCCGGCCGCGCGCTGTGCGCCGAGTATTCCTCGGTCGTAGTGCGGGTCGAGAAGCGCCGCGGCGACGAGCTCTACATCAACGACGGCGCCTATGGCGCGCTGTTCGATGCGGCGCACGTCGACTGGCGCTTCCCCGTCGCCGCGCTGGAGGAAGACCTGCGCGATCCGCCGCAGGAGTTCGCCTTCTACGGGCCGACGTGCGACGATGCCGACTACATGAAGGGTCCCTTCATGCTGCCGGGCGATATCCAGGCGGGCGACTACATCGAGATCGGCATGCTTGGCGCCTACGGCGCGGCGATGAAGACCGGCTTCAACGGCTTCGGCAACGCGCAGC
>CAMPGP010000232.1 GCA_946885545.1 uncultured Altererythrobacter sp. | reverse complement strand
CACCGACGTGGGAGACGCCGAGGTCGGCGAGGATGCGCACGTCGGAGGCCGGGAAGAACTTCGTGACCACGACCAGCGTCACCTCGTCGGCGGCGCTGGGGTCGGCTCGGGCGCGGGCTGCACGCAGCAGGCGAGCGCCAGGCAGGTGGTGGCGACGGCGAGGGGGCGGACGTACTTCAAGGGAATCTCCAAGGTTTCTCGATCGGACAATGATCGCTAACCGCTTTCGGGTCCATGCCCGCCAAACAACGCCTCGACCAGCTTCTCGTCGCCCGCGGTCTCGCGGAGAGTCGCACCCGCGCACAGGCGCTGGTGATGGCGGGGCTCGTGTTCTCGGGCGAGACGAAGCTGGCCAAGCCGGGCCAGCAACTCGCCGAGGATGCCGCTCTCGAAGTGCGCGGCCGCGACCACCCCTGGGTCTCGCGCGGCGGAATCAAGCTCGCCCATGCGATTGAACACTTCAGCCTCGATCCGGCAGGTGCGACGGCAATCGATGTCGGCAGCTCGACCGGCGGCTTCACCGACGTGTTGCTGAGCAAGGGCGCGGCGCACGTCTTCGCGGTTGACAGCGGCACCAACCAGCTCGCCTGGAAGCTGCGACAGGACCCGCGCGTCACCGTGCTCGAACAGACCAGCGCGCGCATCCTCACGTCCGAACAGATCGACCGTCCGTGCGACTGGATCGTCTGCGACGCGTCCTTCATTTCGCTTTCCAAGGTATTGGAAAGGCCCATGGAACTGGCCGCGCCGCAGTGCCGCCTGGTGGCCCTCATCAAGCCGCAGTTTGAGGTCGGTCGCGACGAGGTGGGCAAGGGCGGCGTGGTCCGCGATCCAGCGCTCCACGCTCGTGTTTGCGACGAAACGCGCGACTGGCTCGAAGGCACCGGCTGGACGGTGCAGGGCATCGTCGAGAGCCCGATCACCGGGCCCGAAGGCAACGTCGAATTCCTCGTCTCGGCGTCGCGTTGATCTCGTCGCGGAACACCTCGCACGGGCTTGCTTGCGCAGCGTGACGGGCCCCGCCAATATCCGCGCGACCGAATCGCCGGTTTTCTGGGAGTTTCCATGACTGCACTCGCCTCGCGCGGCCAATTGCGCGCCAGCGTCCTGCGTTGGGCCCTGCTCACCGTTCCGGCGTGCATGCTGCTCGGCTATCTTTCCGGCGCACTGTCGCAGAGCGGGGCGGAGAACCCCTGGTTCGCCGATCTGATCGAGCCCGGCATATTCCCGCCACCGATGTGGTTCGGGATCGTCTGGACGATCCTCTACGCGCTGATGGGTTTCGCGCTCGCCCTGGTCTGCGCAGCCTGGGGTGCACGGGGCCGGACCGCCGCGATCGCGATCTTCGTGGCGCAGTTCGCGGTCAATCTCGCGTGGTCGCCGGTGTTCTTCGCCGCGCATGAGATCGAGGGCGCCCTGATCGTCATCGCGGTGCTCGACCTGCTCGTGATCGCGACCATCGCACTGTTCGCGCGCGTCCGCCGCCTCGCCGCGGCGCTGCTGCTGCCCTATCTCGCATGGATTCTGTTCGCGACCGTGCTCAACTACCAGTTTCTGCGCCTCAACCCCGATGCCGACAGTGCGCCCGAACAGAACGGCGCAGTCCAGCGCATCGAAATCTAGCCTGCTGGCACACCCGCGACGAAGACCTCGGACGCCGCAGGCGTTCGCAAGCGCGACCGCGCGCCCGGAGCGCTTGCGCGGAGGAAAGCCAAGCGACCCGGACGGGTCGCGCCCGGCGTTTGAGGGCTGGACAAGAAAATCATCCAGCCCCATTTGGGCGGGATGCAAAGCCAGAACCCCATGATCTCCGATTTCGTGAAACTCCTCAACGGAGCGGCTGGCACTTTCGCCGGCATGACCCGCGAGGCGCGCGAGAGCGCCCGCGAGCGGGTGAAGGAGGCGATGGGCGGGATGGATTTCGTCAGCCGCGAGGAATTCGATGCGGTCAAGGCGATGGCGGCAAAGGCCCGCGAGGAAAACGAGGCGCTCGCCGACCGGGTGGCCGCGCTCGAATCGCGCATCGGCGGCGGCTGAAATCGCCAGCGCCGCTAGCTGAAAGTTAACATTGGAACCGGCCCAGTGATCGCCCGTTGCGGGTGGGAAAGGGCCGACCGATGTTCACCCAGCTCAACCCCCCGATTCCGCTCCACGTGCTCGACAAGGGCGACGGCTATGCCATCGGCGTGATCGACTACGGGCAGGAGCACAATTTGATCTGGGTCACCGCGATCGATGCGACCGGCGAAATCTGGTGTGCGCCCAACCCGGGCGTCCGCACGCAGACGAACTGGACCATGGGCCGCGGCGAAAGTCTCGCCGTCGCGCTGAGCAAGCGCGGAGCCGAGCATGGATCGACCGAAGCACCTTCGCAAGTACCCGCCTGACCGGCTAAGGGCGCAGGATGCACCTGCGCGCTCCCGCCATTCTCGTCGCCGCGCGTCCGCATGGCGAGACTGCGGTAATCGCGCGGATGCTCACCGAGGATCACGGCGTAGTCGCAGGCTACGTCGCCGGGGGGCGCGGACGGCAGTTGCGGCCCGTGGTCATCCCCGGCAACCTCGTCGAGGTGGACCTTCGTGCGAAGTCGGACAGCCAGCTTCCGTTCGCGCGGCTCGAACTCGTCGCAAGTCGCGGGCCCTGGCTGGGCGAACCGCTGCCCTCGGCCGCGATCGGCTGGGTCACCGCGCTGACCGCCTCCACTTTGCCCGAGCGGAACGCCTATCCCAATCTCTACAGCGCCTTGGCGGCGGTTCTTGAGGCGATATGCCAGGCGCCTTCCGCGCGCGGATGGCTGCCGGGCCTCGTCGCCTACGAGGCGTTGCTGCTGCGCGAACTCGGCTATGGCGGCGCGCAGCCGCCTGCCGAAGCAGGGCTTGAGGCGCTGCTGGAAATGTTTGCCGCGCAAGGTCCGCTCATCGAGCGCTACCTGCTTGCCGACCATCGGGGCGATGTTATGGCCGCCCGCACTATGCTGCGAGAGCGATTGGGGCGGATGAAGGCATGAAGATTGCGGTATTTCCCGGCGACGGGATCGGCCCCGAGGTCACGCGCGAGGCGGTGCGCGTGCTCAAGGCGCTCGACCTGCCCGGCATGGTGCTGTTCGAAGGCGACGTGGGCGGCATCGCCTACCAGCGCCATGGCCGCCCGCTTCCCGCCGAAACGCTAGAAATGGCGCGCGCAGCCGATGCGGTGCTGTTCGGCGCGGTCGGCGATCCGGCCTGCGACGGGCTCGAG
>CAMPGP010000231.1 GCA_946885545.1 uncultured Altererythrobacter sp. | reverse complement strand
CCGCCGCTCCATTCCCAGCAGATCGGCGGCGCGGACCATGTCGATGTCGAGGAAGGTGCGCCCCATGAGGAAGTTCGAGGCTTCGGCGGCGACGTTCTTCGCCAGCTTCGCCAGCCGCTGCGTCGCGACGATCCCGGCGAGCCCGCGCTTGCGCCCGCGGCACATGAGGTTGGTCATCGCGCCCAGCGTCATGCGGCGGGTGTCCTCGGCGATCTCCCCCGCGACCGAAGGGGCGAACATCTGCGCCTCGTCCACTACCACGAGCGCCGGGTACCAGTGTTCACGAGGGGCATCGAACAGCGCGGTGAGGAACTGCGCGGCGCAGCGGATTTGCTGTTCGACCTCCAGTCCTTCCAGCGCCAGCACGACCGACGCGCGATGCGCGCGGATGCGACGGGCCAGCGCCTCGATTTCTGCGGGTGAATAGGCCGCGCCGTCGATCACCACGTGGCCGAACGGCTCGGCGAGACTGACGAAATCGCCTTCCGGGTCGATCACCACCTGCTGCACCAGCCCGGCGCTTTCCTCGAGCACGCGGCGCAGCAGGTGCGACTTGCCGCTGCCCGAATTGCCCTGGACGAGCAGGCGCGTGGCGAGGAGCTCCTCCACGTCGAAGGTGACGGGCGCCCCGCTGGCATCATGGCCGATGGTGATCTGCGCTTTCACGCCGGGCGGGGTAGCGGGCCGAATCCCGGCGCTGGAAGGGCCCGCGGCGACTTATCCCGAGCGAATCGCGTCGGTTGCGAAGGAAAACCTTCACCCGCGCCCGCATCCTCGCTACGCCTTGCGGCCGGGAGATTTGTCAATGAAGACATGGGTCGTTCGCGCCGGCTTGGCGCTGCTGGTGCTGGTACTCGCCGCGTTGGTGGCGCTGATGACATGGGAGCCATTCTTCGCGCGCGAGAGCGCTGCCCCGCCCGAACGCACGTACACCGCGGAAATCGTGCGCGACGAATTCGGCGTGCCCCACATCCATGGCGAGACCGACGCCGACGTGGCCTACGGCGTCGCGATCGCGCATGCCGAAGACGATTTCTTCACGCTGCAGGATGTGGTCGCCATGTCGAAGGGCCGCTACGGCGCGATCGCCGGCGAGGACGGCGCGGCAGTCGACTACGTCTACCACCTGCTCGACGCGCGCGGCACCGCGCAGCGCCGCTTTCCCGAGCTCCCGGCCGACACGCGCGCGCTGTTCGAGGCCTATGCAGCCGGGCTCAACCAGTACGCCGCCGAGCATCCGGACGAGCTGAAGCTCGCCAACCTGTTCCCGGTCAATGGCGAGGACATCGCCGCGGGCTTCGCTTTGCGCCAGCCGTTCTTCTTCGGGCTCAATTCGGTGATCGAGCCTCTCGTCGCAGGTGAGGACCTGCGGCCCGAGTTCGGCCCGGCGATTCCGCAGGCCGACAGCATCGAGCCGAGCGGCGAACCGATCATGCGCGAGGAGGCCGAGACCGCCAGGCGCACCGCACTGCCGCTCCACATGGGCGAGGACGGCGCGCTCGCGGGCTCGAATGCCTTCGCGATCTCACCCGAGAAGTCGGGCGACGGGGTCACCCGTCTCGTCTCCAACAGCCACCAGCCCTGGCGCGGCGGGGTCGCTTGGTACGAACTGGTGGTCGAGAGCGATGAAGGCTGGCACTTCGCAGGCGCGAACTTCCCCGGCAGCCCCTACCCCTTCCTCGGCCACAACGAGAACCTTGGCTGGACCAACACCGTCAACCGGGCAGACCTCGTCGACGTCTACAAGCTCGAACTCGACGACAGCGGCACGCGCTATAGGCTCGACGGCGAATGGCGTGATCTCGAAAGCACGACCGTCACCCTGCCGGTCAAGCTGGGGCCGCTCGTGCTGCCGATCCGCCAGACCGTCTGGCGCAGCGTCCACGGGCCGGTGATCAAGAACGATCGCGGCGCCTTCGCCATCCGCTACGCCGGAATCGACAACCTCGGGGCGCTCGACGAATACTACCGCCTCAACAAGGCCGAGACGTTCGGGGAATGGCGTGAAATCCTCGCCCGGATGGACGTGCCGAGCACGAACTTCATCTATGCCGACGAAACCGGCCGCATCGCGATGTTCTACAACGCGGCGATCCCCGAGCGTAAGCCCGGCGCGAACTGGCGCAGCGTGCTGCCGGGCGACGATTCGAGCCTGATCTGGCAGCGCACGGTCGACTTCTCGGAGCTGCCGCAGATCGTCGATCCGGCCACGGGCTGGCTGTTCAACGCCAACAACGCGCCCTACTCGGCCGCCGGCCCCGGCAGCGACCTGTCGCCCGAGGATTTCGCACCCGAGCTCGGCGTCGAACTCACCTCGACCAACCGCGCGCGCCGCGCCGCCCGCCTGATGGCCGCAGCCGACACGATCGACCGCGCGACGCTCGAGCGGATCAAGTACGACACGGCTTACGACCGGACCGGCTACGTCGAGACGCTGTTCGACGATCTCGCCGCGCTGGACCTGTCCGACGAACCCGAGCTCGACCGTGCGCGGCGCCTACTGGGCGAATGGGACTACACCGCCGACAGCATCGGCCGCGCCGATGCGCTGGCTCTGCTGATGATCAAGGACTTCATGTCCGCCGAATACAACAACAAGGCCGCGCCCGCCCTGAAGGCGCACCTGCGGACGCAGGTCGATCATCTCAAGGAACATTTCGGCCGCATCGATCCGCCGATGAGCGCGCTGCTGCGCCTGCGGCAGGGCCCCGGCCCCTATGCGGTCGATCTGCCGCTCGACGGAGGCAGCGACACGCTGCGCGCCTCGACTTCGTGGGACGTGGACGAGGACGGTCGCCTCTCGGTCCGCCATGGCGACAGCTATCTCATGTTCGCCGAATGGGCTTCGGGAGAGCGGGTCGTCTCGCAGTCAATCCAGCCGTTCGGCGCGGCGACGACTCGTCCGAACAGCCCGCACTACACCGATCAGGCCGCGCTGTTCGTGCGCCACGAGCTGAAGCCGGTGCATTTCTGGCGCGCCGATGTGCTCGAAAACGCCGTTCGCCGAAAAACCGTGTCGAATCGCTGACCTGTGCTTAGGGTTAGGCATCAAAATACCGAATCATTCCTGGGGGAAATCATGCGTTTGAAACTTGCCGCCGTCAGCCTTTCCGCTCTCGCCCTGGCCGCCTGCGCCAGCACCCAGTCCGGCCCCGTCGCCAGTGCTGACGCATCGCCGGAAGAAGTCGCCGCTGCTGCCGCGACGGGCGAGCCGGCCCCGGTCTCCGAGCTCATCGAGAGCGTCTCGAT
>CAMPGP010000230.1 GCA_946885545.1 uncultured Altererythrobacter sp. | reverse complement strand
TCGTCGGTGCCGATCCCGCTGGGCGGCGGCTCGCGCGTGCCCTCGTCGTCGGCATAGTCGTACTCGCGATCGTCGTCGCCGTAGCCCGACGAATCGAAGTTCCCGCGCAGTGTGTCCATTGCCTTGTCGAAGCCCCCGAGCCGGTGTTGCGAAGACCGTTCTGGCGCGACATGGTAAAGTTACCGTTAAGTCGCGCCAGAGCCGGAACCGCGCCGTGGCGCTTCTGTCGCGCGGCGACGGTGTGACGTCACAGCATGTAGCGCATGCGGATCGTCTGCGCGCTCGCGCGGGGGCCGACATCGAACGCGGCATCTTCGAATTTGGGCGGTCCCATGCGCACCTTGGCGTCGCGCGAGAACCCGAACCCTTCCGTGGGCATCATGCCCAGCGCGCTGTCGGCCTTGCCGTTGCCATTCTCGTCATGGAGCAGCGCGATCGCGTAGCGGCCGGGCGCGACACCCGGAAAGGTGAGCGTGAGGCTTTCGCGCGCGGGGACGACCGTGCTGTGCGCGCCGGGCACGCCGCGACACTTGGGAAAGCGCGCCGGATCGGTGGTCATGCATGCGCGCACCACCCCTTCGCTCGAACGCAGGCCGGTGACTTCGACTGTCACCTGCGCAGTGCCCGCTGCACCCGCCCCGAGAACCAGCGGCGACGCCGCGGCGAGCGTCAGCGCGCAAAGGCGTCGGAGATGCCGCGATCGGTGCGGCACAGGCGGTCCCAGAAGCGGAAGTACAATCCGTAATTGCATGCATATTGCTCGTGATGGCGCTGATGGTGGCTGGCGGTTATCAGCCAACCGCCCAACCTCGAATGAACGAGGGCCCGGGGGAACATCTCCCAGCCCATGTGATTGCTGACCCCCATTAACGTCATGATCGCGAGCACCAGGCCGAGCACCGCGACGTGGATCGGGATCAGGAACACCAGCGCGGGGATCACCACCGCGCCGGTCAGCGCCTCGATCGGGTGGAAGCTCATCGCCGCCCATGCGGTCGGCGGGCGGCTGGCGTGATGCACGGCGTGCGCCGCGCGAAACAGCCGCGGCCGGTGCATCCAGCGATGGGTCCAGTAGAACCAGGTGTCGTGCGCGAAGAGACAGAGGAACAACGATACCGGCAGATACCACAGCGGCCAGGCGCCAATATCGGTGTAGATCAGGGTCCACCCGCGTTCCTGCCAGCCCCAGGCGACCACGCCCGCCGGAATGCCGTAGATCGCCGCGGAGGCGAGCGACCAGCCGATCTCGCGTCGGATCTGCGGACCCAGCGCGGTGTAGAGACCCGGCCGCACGCGCCCGGTCGCCCAGGCGAACAGCCCGCTCGCGGCGAGGTAGCGCAGGCCGACGATCGCGGTCATCGCCAGCGCGGAAAGGAGGATTGCGGTGAACATCGCCGCGCCCTTATGCCCCAGCGCGACCGCGGGCGACAGGCCCTATTGCGGCCCGCCCCACGGCGCGCATTCGGGATCGAGCCCCACCAGCGACCGCCGCAGCGCGGCCCGCGCGAGCCGCTCGACCTCGACCTTGCGCCGCGCGGCCGCAAGCGGTTGCGAGGGCGCGGGGCGGACGATCTCCGCGTCGTAACCGTCGGCGACGATCACTCCGCAGCAATCGGGGCGAAAATCGGCCAGCTCGAGCGGTGCCCGGTCGAGCGCGATCGGCAGGCCCCAGTAGAACCGGTCGCAGAACTCGAGGTAGTCGGGCCACTTGCCGTCGCCCAGCAGATCGGCGCGGCTGACCTTGATCTCGACGATCACGATCCGGCCCTTGGGGTCGATCCCCATGAGGTCCGCGCGGCGACCGTTGCGGAGCGGCATCTCGGGCAGGCACCAGATGTCGTTGCGCGCGAACAGCCTGCACACGCCGCGGGCAACGCCTGCCGCGGTCGCGGAAGGGTGCGGAGCGTCTGCGGGCAAGGGATTCGCGGCCATCGCCCATGATTGGAACAAACGGCGAACTTGGTCAAGCCGCAGGTCTGCGGCCACGAATCAGGCGCTGCGACGAGGGCCCATCGCTCCGGTTTCGGGCGCGAGCGCGAGCAGCGCCTCGCGCGCGACGCGGTATTCCTCCCACAGGGCCTGAGCGGGCGCCGCCGCGTCGTGTCCGCGCGCCTTCACCGCGAGCAGGGCGGCGAGGCCGGGCTGGAGCATCGCGGCCATGTCGGAAAGGCCCTCTCGCGCGAGTTGCAGCCGCCAGCCGCCGGCATCCCTGATCGAGGCGGCGAAGGCGCGCTCGACCGGTCCGGGCCTGTCGGGCACGGTCCCCGCGATCTGGGCGATGGCGGCGCCGGCATCCTGCATAGCGGACCATTGGGCGCTCAACGTCGCGTCGCCGCGGGCGTGCGGGCGGAACTGGTCGGGTGGGATCGGCGCACTCATCCAACCTGCCTAGCGCCCAGCGCTTGCCAAATCGCTAATGCAGCGAAGCGCGGGATCGCTGGGGCCGGGGGCCAGATTCGGCTGGCGCGCCGCGAACCCCTTTGCTAAGCGCCGCCCTCGCCCAGGCACTGGGCCCCAGGCCGGCACCCGTAGCTCAGCTGGATAGAGCGCTGCCCTCCGAAGGCAGAGGTCACAGGTTCGAATCCTGTCGGGTGCGCCACTTCTCCCCGGATTGATCAATTGACCTGCCGCTCGCAACCTTCCCAGTAGGGTGCGCGCAATTCGCGGCGGAGGATCTTGCCCGAGGGGTTGCGCGGCAATGCGTCGAGGAAATCGACTGACTTTGGGCATTTGAACCCGGCGATGCGCTCGTGGGCGAAGGCGATCACGCCGTCGGCGTCGAGCTCGGTGCCGGGTTTCCTGACCACCACCGCTTTGATCGCTTCGCCCCACACGTCGTCGGGAATGCCGATAACCGCGACGTCGGCGATGTCCGGGTGGGCGAAGATCGCGCTCTCCACTTCAGCCGGATAGACGTTCTCGCCGCCGGTGATGATCATGTCCTTGATGCGGTCCTGGATGTAGAGATAGCCCTCCTCGTCGAGCATGCCGGCATCGCCGGTGCGGAACCAGCCGCCCTCGAGCATGACCTTGGCGGTCTCCTCCGGCCGGTTCCAGTAGCCGAGCATCGTGCTCTCGGAGCGGATCGCGATCTCGCCGGTCTGCCCCGGCGGCAGCGGATTGAGGCCGGCGTCGAGGATGCGGACTTCGTTGCCCGGCAGCGGCTTGCCCGCCGATTTCATCACCTGCTCGCGGCCCGGCGCGTGGTCCTCGGGCGCGAGACTGACCACGGTGCCGAAGGTCTCGGTCATGCC
>CAMPGP010000229.1 GCA_946885545.1 uncultured Altererythrobacter sp. | reverse complement strand
GAACTGGACTAGATGCACCTCGCTGTCCTCTCTTGGTCGTATCCTGGTCGTGCGCTTCACGCGCCCGCCTTCAGGCGATGTCATCCATCCAGCCGATAGGGAATGTTCACCGCCCGGTGCCCGGCATCGCGCGCTCCGTAAGGTTCGGGGTGGCCTCGGCGAGCGTGCGGGCGCGATCGACCTCGGCGGTCCCCACCGCGCTGAATTCGGGCTCGAGCGGGTGTCCGCGGTGGAAACGACCGCGCGAACGCGCTCTTGCGGCGACACGCGCATGGCCGATGAACAATTCGCCAGTCAGCTGCGAGATTCCCTCCGCGGAAATTGCCCCGCTATTAGTCAGACATATTGCAGGCGACTGCAACCCCAAATCGCAATGGACACCGCGCATCGCGCGTGGACCCGATCGGCCGATTATCGAGCGTGAGGATGGGATTTCCGCGACGACTTCAATGCGATCGATCCCGACGTGTTCGAAGTTGCCGAAGGCCGCCGATGGATGGCGTTCGGCAGCTTCCGCGACGATGGATGGCCGGTCGCGCTGTAGCCCGCCGGCCGGAGCGGCCGCTGCGTTTTCGGCTAGCTTGCCGTCACCTTGGGCCGGCTCCGCTTGCTTGCTTTGGCCGCACGCGCATGCGCCGTATCGAGGAACGCCATGTCGACCAGCTCGGCCATGGCCCGATGCGCCGCTTCGGGGTCGCGGGCGGCGATCGCGTCGTAGACCCGCTGGTGATCGGGAACGGGATCGCGGCGCAGCGGGCTGTTGCGCTGCTTGAAGATCGTCGTCCAGGTGACCGCCGCGCCCACGCTGCTGGTGAGCGAGGCAAGGAAAGGATTGTCCGAGGCTTCGAGCAGCGCGGCATGGAACCTCTGGTCCGCAAGCCGGCCCTCCTCCGCGGCGAGGGTATGCTCTGCCATGCCGCGAAGCCCGTCGGCCATCCGCTCGAGCTGGTCCTGGTTGCGCCGCTTGGCGGCGAGCGCGGCGGCTTCGGGCTCGAAGATCTTGCGCAGCTCGAACAGGCTGGCGAGCAATTCATCGTCGGGCTCGAACTCGAATATCCATGACAGCACGTCGGGATCGAGCAGGTGCCACTTGGCCCGCTCGCTCACCCGCGTCCCGGCGCGCGGGCGGGATTCGACCAGTCCCTTGGCCACGAGAATGCGCAGCGCCTCGCGATAGGCGGTGCGCGAGACGTGCAGGCGTTCGCTGGCGGTGACTTCGTTGCTGAGCACTTCGCCCGGGCGATAGCGGCCCGAGACGATCAGCATGCCCAGGTCGCGCGCGATCGTGCCGTGCAACCGCAGCGACTTGCGGCGGGCGCGCGCGTCGGGTGCCTTCTTGCCGGGCGAGGTAGTGGCCATGAGCCGGACCTTTAGCGTTCCTGCGCCATTAGACAATCACGCCGGGGCCCTATGGCCGCCACAGTCTTGCTCGCGGAGCAGGCTCGAGCTGGGCCCTCGTCTTCTGCGTGAGCCATCCACGCTCAGGCCGCCGCCCTGTTCGCGCTCGAACCAAGGGCCGCGTAGATGCGATAGAGATCGCGGAAGTGCTCTTCCATGCTACGCGGAGTGCGCAATGCAACGGCCTTGCGCGGTCCAGCTGGCAGCTCGAGCATCGCCCGCACGACGTCGGCCGTGTCGGCAGGGGTGAAGCCGAGCGTGCTCTCGCGCACGAAGTCGCCGGCCCCGCCCATGGCGGGCGCAATGAGCGGGATACCGCTGGCATGCGCCTCTGCGGCGATCATCCCGAACGTTTCCGCTTCGCAGCCATGCAACAGGGCATCGGCGCTGGCGAGAATGGTAGCGAATTGCGCGCGTTCGCGCACCGGCCGCAGCAGGCGGACATGCGGGTTGCCGGCAATCGCGCGCAGCACGTCCTTGTGCGAACGGCCTTCGCCGAAAATCACCAGACCTACGGGTCGTCGGCGCCCGGCAATGGTCGCGGCTTCGACCAGCATGGGGACTCGCTTCTCCGTGGCGAGGCGCCCCGCGCACAGCAGCAACGTTGCCTCCGGGCCCAGGGCGCACATGGCGAGCAGGCGCTCGCGCAGTGCCTCGTCGCGGCGGGACGGCGAAAACACACCGGGCTGGACGCCCATCGGCACCGTGAAGATCCTGTCTACGCCGCCCGCTGACAGCCGCTGAGCGAGGCTCGAATTGGCGACGATGACCGCATCGAATACCTTTCCATAGCGGCGCAGGCGCTGCCAGAACCAGTCGAAGCCGCGGTCGACGGCGGGCGGTTCGACAAAGCGCTCGAACCAGCGATAAGCATGCGCTGAAAGCGGTTCGGAATGCATTACCAGCGATCGCGGAGTCGCCTGCGGCCAGGCCGCGACATAATTCGCGCTGTTCCACGGCGACGACGCCTCGACGACATCGGGCTGCAGAAAATCGAGTGCACGATGGACCGCCTGCTGGTCGGTAAAGGCGAAGTATTTGCGATCCAGCGGGAACCGTGGAGAGGCGATGGTCATCACGCGTGCCGACGGGGAAACATCCACCGTGGCGTCCGCCTGCCCCGGCGCCAGGATCGTGATGTCGTGGCCCAGCCGCTCCGCGAAGCGCAGCTTCTCCTCGACATAAGTACGGATGCCGCCCCCGTCGGGAGAATAGAATCCGCAGACATCGACAATCCGCACCGCGCTAATCCATTGCCAGCGGACGCATGCGCAGGCCGCGCAGATAGTTCATGACGATGGTGATGCGGGTGCGCCCGGAGCTCGCGAGCGCGCTCGCTTCCTCCACGTCGGGCTGGCTCAGGCCCAACCGGGGGTTGCCGGCGAAGCCGATCCCGTCGACCCGCCAGTTGAACCGGCGATCGCTGTTCCGGTCGTGCAGCACGACTACGCCATAGCGGCCGGCCCGCGGCACGCGCACGCACAGTTCTGTAGGGCCGGTCGCCGGCACCCGAACCTCCACTCGGCGAAAGGTCTTGCCCGCCGCGACGAGAACGTTGTCGTCGGCGAGAAAGTCTTCGTCGGTCGCGGGGTAGACTTCGAGCTTGAGGTTACCGGTCCGGTCGCGCAGTCCCGAGACGTTGACGATGAAGGCGGGGCCGGGCTCGCTGGAGCGGCACCGCCCCTCGGCCTTACCCAGATCGGGGGTCGAAGGGATCGTCGCGGCGGTCAGCAAAGGCACGAGCGCCAGACTAGCGAGCGAACGCAAGACGGCGTTCTCCGGTTGTGAGGTCGATCAGGGCGAAAGCCAAGCCGGCGATCAGGTGGGCGGACAGGATCAGGCCCGCCATCATCGCCATCAATTCGGCGATCTGCAGGTGCGCCCCGG
>CAMPGP010000228.1 GCA_946885545.1 uncultured Altererythrobacter sp. | reverse complement strand
CGGTCTCCTCGATCGAGCGGCGCGTCACGTCGATCACCGGCCAGCCGTTGTCGGCGAACATGCGCCGCGCGAACTGCACCTCCTCGCGCACGCGCTCGTTGTCGACGTAGGCGGTCTCGGCTTGCTCGTTGAGACTGAGCAGGCGGTTGCGGCGGATCTGCACCAGCCGCTCGGGGGCGGTCGTCAGCCCCACCACCAGCGGATGGCGCAGGCCGAACAGCGCGGGCGGCGGCGGGCTCTCGATCACCAACGGGATATTGGCGACCTTGTATCCGCGGTTGGCGAGATAGATGCCGGTCGGAGTCTTCGAGCTGCGCGAGACGCCGGCGAGGACGATGTCGGCTTCCTCCCAGTTCTCCCACCCGATCCCGTCGTCGTGGGCGATGGTGAAGTGGATCGCGTCGACCCGGCGGAAGTAGGCCGCGTCCATTGCGTGCTGGCGGCCGGGGCGGCCGTGCGCGACCTGCCCAAGCTGGGTCTCGAGCGCTTCGGTCACCGCGTCGAGCGCGGGCACCGCGGGCAGGCCGAGCTGGCGGCAATGCTCCTCCAGCGTGGCGCGGGTCTCGGGATTGACCAGCGTGAACAGCACCAGCCCCGGATTGTCGGCCAGATCGGGCAGGATGCGCGACAGGTGCTGGCGCGAGCGGACCATCGGCCAGAAATGGCGCACGATCTCGGCATCGTCGAACTGGGCGAGTGCCGCCTTGGCCACCATTTCGAGCGTTTCCCCGGTGGAATCGGAGACGAGATGGAGGTGGAGGCGGTGCATTCCGAGTGTTGTTTCGTTGGCGCGATCGGCTGTGGAGAATGCCAGGCATAAACCACGGGAGAAACCTGCCGACAAGTTCGGGGCCGGGATTCGTACCCACTACCAGCCCTTGCGCGTCGGGCTTGTGGACAGGCGCGCTGGCTTGTCGACAGGCTGGGGACAGCGGGGAAAACCAATCGTTGACGCGCAATCGCGGCGAGTCCCGACCCCGCCGGGTCTGTTCATCGCGGGAGAAATCGGGCAGTGGGCCGCTGTCCCCGATATCCACAGGGCCAACAGACTCCATCATCTTATATTAAATACTATATTATTTGGATTGGACCCTCCCGAATGCCCGGTCTCCTCTTCGAAACACTGCGCGGCAAGCGCGGTCATCGCGTGCCCCTGTGGCTCATGCGCCAGGCCGGTCGTTACCTGCCCGAATACCGCGCGCTGAGAGCCGACAAGGGCGGTTTCCTCGAGCTGGTGTACGATACCGAGGCCGCGGCCGAAGTCACGCTTCAGCCGATCGAGCGGTTCGGTTTCGACGGTGCGATCCTGTTCTCCGACATCCTCATCGTGCCTTACGCGATGGGGCAGGACCTTGCGTTCATGGCAGGCGAGGGACCCCGCCTTTCGCCGCCGCTGGTCGATGCGGCGCTGTCGAGCCTCGAAGCCGTACCGGCGCGGTTGGCCCCGATCTACGAGACAGTCCGACAGGTACGCGGGAGGCTCGACGACCGGACGACGCTGCTGGGCTTCGCGGGCAGTCCGTGGACGGTCGCGACCTACATGGTCGCGGGGGAAGGCAGCCGTGATCAGCATGCCGCGCGCGAAATGGCCTATCGCGATCCCGCAGCCTTCCAGGCGATCGTCGATGCCATCGCCGACGTGACGATCGAATATCTCGCCGGACAGGTCGAGGCCGGCGCCGAAGCGGTCCAGCTGTTCGATTCCTGGTCGGGCAGCCTCGCCCCCGACGAGTTCGAACGCTGGGTGATCGCGCCCAATGCGCGCATCGCGGCGGCGATGGCCGAACGCTTCCCGGACCTTCCGGTGATCGGTTTCCCCAAGGGCGCGGGCGAGAAGCTTCCCGCCTATGCACGCGAGACCGGCGTCGATGCGGTGGGGGTCGACGAGACGCTCGATCCGCGCTGGGTCGCCGCGAACCTGCCCGAAGCCATGCCGGTGCAGGGCAATCTCGATCCGCTGCTGCTGCTCGCGGGCGGCGAGCGGCTGGTCGAGCGGACCCACGCCATCCTCGAAGCCTTCGCGGACCGGCCGCACGTCTTCAACCTCGGGCACGGGATCGGCCAGTTCACTCCGATCCCTCACGTCGAGACGCTGATCGACACGGTCCGCGCATGGAAGGGGTGACGAACGCCGCGGTGCGGACTACATCGCGTCCATGCAGGAATTCCTTGGCATGACGTACTACTGGCTCAAGGCCGGCCATCTGATCTTCGTGATCTTCTGGATGGCGGGGCTGTTCATGCTGCCGCGGTTCTTCGTCTATCATCAGGAAGCTGCCGCAGGATCGCCTGAGGATGCCGCCTGGATCGAACGCGAGCGTCGGCTGCTGCGGATCATCCTGACGCCCTCGATCGTCGTGGTGTGGCTCCTGGGGCTGCTGCTGGCGTTTTCGATCGATGCCTGGAGCCAGGGGTGGTTCCACGCCAAGCTGCTGCTGGTCCTCGCGCTTTCGGGCTATCACGGGTGGATGGCGGGTTACGCCAAGAAGCTCGCCCGCGGCGAGCGCCCGCTCGAGGGGCGCAAGCTGCGCCTGCTCAACGAAGTGCCCGGCGTGGCCGCGGCGCTCATCGTGGTGCTGGTGATCGTCCGCCCGTTCTGATTCCCCGACAGGCGGCGCGCGCGGTCTCGCAATCCGAATTGACGCCCGCACCTGCCGGGCTTATCTGCAGGCTCTCTTCCGGTTGAGGCATGGCGCGCACGCGCCTGCCGGGTCCGCTTTCTCCAAGCCCATACGACCTTCCGGCCATTTCCATCACGGAACCGACGAAAATGCATCTCAAGGAACTCAAGAAGACAACCCCGGCCGATCTGGTGTCGATGGCCGAGGAACTCGGCGTCGAAGGTGCCTCGACCATGCGCCGGCAGGACCTGATGTTCTGCATCCTGCGCGAACTTGCCGAGGACGAGGAATACAACGAGAAGATCATGGGCGTGGGCACGATCGAGGTGCTCCAGGACGGCTTCGGCTTCCTGCGCAGCCCCGAGGCGAACTACCTCGCCGGCCCCGACGACATTTACGTTTCGCCCAACCAGATCCGCAAATGGGGTCTCAGGACCGGCGACACGGTCGAAGGCGAGATCCGCGCCCCGCGCGACGGCGAGCGCTATTTCGCGCTCACCAGCCTGTCCCAGGTCAATTTCGACGATCCGGACCAGGTGCGCCACCGGACCAATTTCGACAACCTGACGCCGCTCTATCCGGAATCCAAGCTGACGCTCGATTCGGACGACCCGACGGTCAAGGACAAGAGCGCGCGGGTAATCGACATCATTTCGCCGCAGGGCAAGGGCCAGCGCGCGCTGATCGTCGCTCCGCCGCGCACCGGCAAGACCGTGCTGCTGCAGAACATCGCCAAGGCGATCACCG
>CAMPGP010000227.1 GCA_946885545.1 uncultured Altererythrobacter sp. | reverse complement strand
TTCAAGGCCCCGATCCGCCAGAAATACGAGGACGAGGGCAACCCCTACTACGCCACCGCCCGCCTGTGGGACGACGGCGTGATCGACCCGGTCCAGACCCGCGACGTGCTCGGCCTCGCCTTCTCCGCAACGCTGGAGGCACCGATCGCGGAACGGCCTGGGTTCGGGGTGTTCCGGATGTGACCAGCGGGGAGGATCACGAACCTCCCCGGAATGGGGAGGTGTTGGATTCATGAAACCCTCCCTCCTTTCTCGTGTCGTGCGGCGCGTGCTGCTCGCGCTCTATCGGTGGAAGGGCTGGCGGCTGGAGGGGCAGCATCCGGGGGTGGCGAAGTTCGTCATCACCGGGGCGCCGCATACTTCGAACTGGGATTTCGTGTTCTTCATCGGCGCGACGCATGAGTTCGGTGTTCGGCCGAGTTTCATGGGCAAGAACACGCTGTTCAACTGGCCGATGAAACGCTTCATGCGCGACATGGGCGGGGTGCCGGTCGACCGGAAGAAGCGCAGCAACTACGTCGAGCAGGTGGTGGCGGAATTCGCCCGGCAGCGCGAGTTGGCGCTGGTCGTCGCGCCCGAAGGGACGCGGGGTAGCGACGGGCAGTGGCGAACGGGATTCTACCATATCGCGCACGCCGCGCAGGTGCCGATCGTGCCCGCCTGGGTGAACCACGAGACCATGCGCGGGGGGCTCGGCCCGCCGATCGTGCCGACGGGCGATTATCGCGCGGACTTGGCGAAAATCGCCGCGTTCTATCGCTCGGTCATGCCCGATTGCGAGCGCTTCCGGGTGCTCGAGGCGACCACACAGACGCTGTCCGAAATGGATGGGGAGACGAAGGATGGTTGAGGGGTTGCTGTTCAACGCGGCGCTGCTCGCTGCGGTCATGCTTGCGCTGTGGCTGGTCGCAGTGCGGATCGACGACGTGTCGTTCGTCGATGCGGTGTGGGGCGGAGCGATGGCGCTGCTCGCCTTCGCCAGCTGGTGGCGGCTGGAGGCGCCGGGCGCTCTCGCACACCTGATCGCGGCGATGACGGTCGCTTGGGGCGCGCGGCTGGCGATCCACCTCCTGCGCCGCTGGCGCCGCGAGGGAGAGGACCAGCGCTATGCCCGCATGCTGCGCAAGGATCGCGAGCGTGGCACTTTCGCGCAGGCCGCGCTGGTGAAGGTGTTCCTCGGCCAGGCGCTGCTGCTGTTCCTGGTCTCAAGCCCTGCGCAGGTCGGCATTCTCGCGAGCGAGGCGCCCGCGCCGATCGGCCCGCTCGCGCTCGCGGGCCTCGCGCTCTACCTCGTCGGCATCGCGTTCGAGTGGATCGGCGACTGGCAGCTCGCGCGGTTCAGGGCCGATCCGGCAAACGAAGGCAGCGTGCTCGACAGCGGCCTGTGGCGCTATACCCGCCACCCCAACTATTTCGGCGATGCCTGCGCCTGGTGGGGCATCTGGCTCGCCTGCGCCTCGGCCGGATGGGGCTATGCGCTGTGGACAGTGGCCGGGCCGCTGTTCCTCACCTTCACCCTCACCCGCTGGTCGGGCGCGGCGCTGCTCGAGGCGGGGATGAGGAAGAAGCGCGACGACGCCTATGCCGACTACGTCGCGCGCACCCCTGCCTTCGTCCCCTGGTTTCCGCGGCGCGGCTGAGACTTTCGTGAAACTCTGGCTCGGGTTCGCGCATTGGTGACGCGGACCCGAAGGAGGAGAATTTCCATGCACCCGATAGCCCGCTTCGCGCTCGCCGCGCCGCTCGCACTCGCGCTGGCCGCCTGCGGCGAGACCACCGACGTCGACGATCGCGTCGTCCAGACGGGCGGGGTCGAGCCACCCGCCGACGTAAGGCTGCCGCAAGTCGACGTCGAATATCCTCAGGTCCCGCTCGATGCACGCGGCACGGTCGACTACGTCGGCACATACGAGCTGCGCACAGCCGACGACCAGGTAAGCACCATCGCGCTTGCGGCCGACGACACCTACACCTGGACGGCACCCGACGGCACCGAGACCTCGGGCAGCTTCACCTGGGGCGAGGACGGCAGCCGCATCCTGATCGAGCGCGACGGTGCGCCCCAGGCCTATGCCGTCGCGGACGGCGTGCTCTACACCCTGCCCACCGCGGATGCCCCGGTCGACGGCGAGCGCAGCGCTGCCACCACCTGGCGGCGCTCCGATCCGACGCCGACAGACGGCAACCAGGCCGACGTTCCGCCCGAGTAGTCCGCCCCGCTCGCGAAATTCGCCCTCGGCAGGCCTTTAATCGGCCGCTCGGCGACGCTAGATTGCCTGAAATCGAGCGGACGGACCCGATGGACATGATTTCGCCCAATCCCGCGGACAGCGAACGCGCGCAACTCGTCGAGCTGGCGATGCGCGCGATCGCACGCACGGGCGAGAACACCACGCGCGCGGCGCTCGCCAAGGAAACGCGCATGCCGCGCGCGCGGATCGATGCGATCTTCGCTACCGACGACGAGCTGTTCGATGCCATTCTCGATAAATGGTACGCGCCAGACATCGCGATCATGGAGGAAGTGATCGCATCGGACCTGCCGATCCGGCGCAAGTTCTACGAATTCTTCGCCCGCCGCTTCGTCCGCGAGCGCGAACGCTTCCGCAAGGACCCGGCGGTGTTCGCGGTCTATTGCGAGATCGGGACCGACAAGTTCGAGAACGTGCGCGGCTACATCGATCTCGCCGATCACTATCTCGCCGAGCTGATCGCGCAGGCGCAGGAGGAAGGCTATTTTGCCGACCTCGGAATCAATCGCGCGCTCTCGCTGATCAACCAGATGGTCGTCTGCTACACCTCGCCGCAGATGATGCTGCTGATCGAGGAGCGGCTCGAGGAAGAGAAGCTGGCGTTGATCATCGACACGATGTTCGACGGCCTGAGCGGGCGCGCACGCGGAGCCGCACCCGTGGCCGGGCTGCGTATCGCCTGATCAGCCTTTCGTGAGGTTCGTAATCCGCCCGGTTGCGGGCAGCGCGCGCATATCGGCCGCGCGCAGGTAGGCCTCCATCGCATCGAGATCGACCGGTCCGGTGGTTTCGTCGGCGCCGTCCGCGAACACGGTGAACCCGTCACCCCCCGCCGCGAGGAAGCTGTTCATCGTCACGCGATAGTTCGCCGCCGGATCGATCGGCGCGCCGTTGAGCGTGGCCGAGACGACGCGGCTGCCCGCCGGGCGCCCCATGTCGTAGGCGAGCGCGAAGCCTTCGGAGGCCGAGAAGGTCTGCACGAAACCCTCGTCGTCGAACTGCTGCTCGAGCAGGGCGAGCAGCTGCGCGCCGGTGAAGGTCTTGGTCACCAGCGTGTTGCCGAACGGCTGCGCGGCGAAAATGTCGCCGAAGGTTACCGTGCCGTCCTTGGCCGGAG
>CAMPGP010000226.1 GCA_946885545.1 uncultured Altererythrobacter sp. | reverse complement strand
TGTCCGGCGCGCCGATCATCAGCGGCACGAACCAGTTGCCGAAGCCGCCGATCATCGCCGGCATGACCATGAAGAACACCATGATCAGCCCGTGCGCCGAGATAAAGACGTTCCACATGTGGCCCATCTTGTCGAAGTCGGCCGCGCCGCCGCCGAGGAACTCGACCCACCAGCCGAGATACTGGATGCCGGGCTCGGCCAGCTCCATGCGCATGATGCCCGAGATCGCGCCGCCGATGATGCCCGCGCAGATCGCGAAGATCAGATAGAGGGTGCCGATGTCCTTGTGGTTGGTCGACATGAACCAACGGGCAAAGAAGCCGGGCTTGTGATCGGCATCGTGATGGGCGTCTTCGGTGTGAGCCTGGAAGCCTTCAGCGGTAGTGGCCATGGTCGCGTTTCTCTTCGACTTCTATCAGTTGGTGGCGGCGGCGGCCGGAGCGGCAGCCTCCGCATCTTCGGCGTCGGCGTCGGCAGCAGCGTCGTCGCCGCCGGCGGTTGCGGCGGCATCCGCCATTGGATCGGCGGCGGCCGGCTCGGCCTCGCCCACGGTGCCGCCCGGCTGCGAGCGGACCCACGCTTCCCACTGGTCGCGCGGAAGCGCTTCAACCGCGATCGGCATGTAGCCGTGGCGCGCGCCGCAAAGCTCGGAGCACTGCCCGTAGTAGATGCCGGGCTCGGTGATCGTCAGCAGGCGCTCGTTGAGGCGGCCCGGAACGGCGTCGATCTTGAACCACAGCGCCGGCACGGCGAAGGCGTGGATCACGTCGGCGGCGGTCGTCTGGATACGCAGCGGCGTATCGACCGGGACGACCATGCGGTTGTCCACCTCGAGCTGCGAGGGGAAGCCCTTGGTCTTGGCCTCGTCTTCCGGCATCATGTTCGAGATCACCTCGAACCCGCCGTTGTCGGGATAGGTGTAGCCCCAATACCACTGGTAGCCGGTGACCTTGATGGTCACCGCGTCTTCGGGCGGCGATTCGTACTGCTTGGCGAGCAGCGAGATCGACGGGATCGCGATCCCGACGAGAATCAGCACCGGAACGAGCGTCCACACCACTTCGATCAGCGTGTTGTGCGTCGTCTTCGAAGGTGTCGGGTTCGCGCCGCGACGGTACTTCACGATCACCCACAGCAGCAGACCGAGCACGAAGACGCAGATGATCGCCATGATCCAGATCAGCCAGACATGGAGGCCGGTGGCAGTCTGACCGATCGGGGAGAACTGCTCCTGCACGTCCCACGCGCCGTTGATCGGCTGACCCTTGATCCATTCGGGACCGAGCGGCTCGTAGCCGCCCGCCGCGGGCGCGGCGTCGGCTTCGGCGGCAGGGGCATCGGCCGCGGGGGTCGCAGCATCGCTCGCGGCGACTTCCGTCGCGGGCGCGGCAGCTTCGTCCTGCGCGAAGGCAGCCTGCGGCGCGAGAGCGAGCGAGGCGACTGCCCCGAGAGTGGTTACGAACCGCAGGGCCTGCTGGGGCCAGTCACCGAATTTCATCTGTCCGACGCTTTCCGTTCTTGTCGTTGCCGTACTTGTCGCTGCCGTAATTTGTCGCTGAAGGCCATGTGCGCAGCCGCGAAAACCCCGTCGGGGGACAGGTCTGGGCGGGCCTATACGCGCGCTTGCCCCCCGTCTCAAGCGCTTCTAGGAGAAAAATCCGCAACCGGCGAGCGCCGACCGATACGATCCAGATACGGACCGCGAATTTCGATGACCGACGAAGAAGTCCTGCACGAATTCCGCGCCAGCGAGGCGCTGCTCGAAGGCCACTTCAAGCTCTCCTCCGGACGGCACAGCGCCTACTACCTGCAATGCGCGCGCGTGTTGATGGAGCCGATGCGCGCCAGCCGCCTCGCCGCCGCGCTCGCCGCCAAGCTGCCGCGCGAACTGCGCCATTCGATCGACAAGGTCGTCTCGCCCGCGATGGGCGGGATCATCATCGGCCACGAAATGGGGCGTGCGCTCGGCAAGGAAGCGATCTTCCTCGAACGCCCGGAAGGGACGTTCGAGCTGCGCCGCGGATTCGACGTAAAGCCGGGCGAAAAGGTGCTGATGGTGGAAGACGTCGTCACCACCGGGCTTTCCTCGCGCGAGGCGATGAAGGCGGTCGAGGCCGCGGGCGGCGAAGTCGTGGGCCTTGTCTCGCTGATCGATCGGCGGGGCGAGGACGTGACCTTCGACGTGCCCTATTACTCGCTGCTCGAGATAACCTTCCCGACCTATCCGGAAGACCAGGTCCCCGCCGATCTGGCTGCCGTCCCCGTGACCAAGCCGGGGAGCCGCAAGTAAGGTGCAGGGCCGTCTGCGTCTCGGGGTCAACATCGATCACGTCGCCACGATCCGCAACGCGCGGGGCGGCGACCATCCCGATCCCGTGCGCGCGGCGGAGATCGTGGCGGCGGTCGGCGGGGACGGTATCACCGCGCACCTGCGCGAAGACCGGCGGCATATCCGCGATGAGGACTTGCGGCGCATCCAGGATGCGACCGACCTGCCGCTCAACCTGGAAATGGCGGCGACCGAGGAAATGCTCGAGATCGCCCTGCGCCACCGGCCGCACGCCGCCTGCATCGTGCCCGAGAAACGCGAGGAGCGCACGACCGAAGGCGGGCTCGACGCGGCGGGGCTGCACAACACCCTGGTGCCGATCGTCTCGCGCCTTGCCGACGCGGGCATCCGGGTGAGCCTGTTCATCGAGGCGAGCGAGCGCCAGCTCGATGCCGCGCTGCGCCTCGGCGCCCCGGTGGTCGAATTCCACACCGGCGAATATGCGCATGCCAAGGGCGAGGATCGCGCGCGCGAGCTGCGCCGCATCGCCGACATGGCCGCGCTCGCGGCCAAGAACGGAATCGAGCCGCACGCGGGCCACGGGCTGACCTACGACAACGTCCAACCGATCGCCGCGATACCCCAGCTGGCCGAGCTCAACATCGGGCATTACCTCGTGGGCGAGGCGGTGTTCGTGGGGCTCGAGAATGCGGTTCGTACGATGCGCGAACTGATGGACGAAGCCCGGTGATGTTGGGATTTTTCAATTCGCCCACAGCCATCCGAGCCCTTGTTTTCCTGAACTCTCTGGCAGTCGTCGGCGAAGCGCTTGCAGCGTTTTTCTTAGTCTTCGCGATGAGTTTTGTCGGGATATTTCCAGCAGTTGACGTGATTGTCGCCATTTTCGGGGCAGTTTTCGCAATGATACACTTGATTTGGCTTACTAGGATTGGGCGGCGTGCATTCGATCGGAAGGACCTGGTAGTGAAGCCACTTTTGATTGCCTTGGGCGCCGGACTTCTGGTGCTATCGTTCGTATTTGCGAGGATCTCGTGATTATCGGCCTCGGGTCTGACCTGACCAACATCGAGCGCATCGCCAGTTCGCTCGAGCGCTGGGGCGAGCGGTTCGAAGCGCGCTGTTTCACCGATGTCGAG
>CAMPGP010000225.1 GCA_946885545.1 uncultured Altererythrobacter sp. | reverse complement strand
TCGTCGAGAAGGCCGATCAGGTGCCGCGCGACGAAGGCCTCGCGCGCATCGCCCGCCGCGGTGCCCACCTGCGCCTCCAGATGCTCGGCCAGCGTCGGGCCTTCGGCGCCGCGCTCCTCGATGCCGGGCAGATCTTCCGACGATCCGGACGATTGCGCTGCGCCCCATTCGCCATCGCCGGTGTCGCGGTCGCGATCGATCGCCGAGGCGTCGATGTCGAGCGCACCGTCGCCCTCCTGCGCGGCGTCGGCGCCGGGTTCCTCGCGAGCAGGTTCCGCCGCATCGCCGTCTTCGCGCTGCACCTCGCCCGCCTCGAGCAGCGGATTGGCCTCGAGCGCCTCGCCGATGAAGGTCTCGATCTCGAGGTTGGACAGCGCCAGCAGCTTGATCGCCTGCTGGAGCTGGGGCGTCATGACCAGCGACTGCGATTGCCGGAGGTCGAGGCGTGGCCCCAGGGCCATGAATCAGTTTCCCCCGCCTCTCGCCATCAGAGGGTGAAGCTCTCGCCCAGATAGAGCCGCCGGACGTTCTCGTCGGCGACGAGATCCTGCGGCGTGCCGGCGAAGAGCACCTGGCCGCCATAGATGATGCAGGCGCGGTCCACGATGTCCAAGGTCTCGCGCACGTTGTGGTCGGTGATGAGCACGCCGATGCCTCGTTCCTTGAGGTCGATCACCAGGTCGCGAATGTCGCTGATAGAGAGCGGGTCGATGCCCGCGAAGGGTTCGTCGAGCAGCATGATCGAAGGCTTGGCCGCCAGCGCGCGGGCGATCTCGCACCGGCGCCGTTCGCCGCCCGACAACGCCATCGCGGCGCTCGCGCGCAGACGGGTGAGGCCGAATTCCTCGAGTAGCCGTTCCAGTTCGGCGGCCCGCGTCTGCGCATCGGGTTCGACCATTTCCAGCACGCAGTTGATGTTCTGCTCGACCGTCATCCCGCGGAAGATGCTGGTTTCCTGCGGCAGATAGCCGAGGCCGAGGATCGCGCGGCGGTACATCGGAAGGTTCGTGACGTCTTCCCCGTCCATCAGGATCCGGCCCGCGTCGGGCTTCACCAGTCCCATGATGGAATAGAAGCACGTCGTCTTGCCCGCGCCGTTGGGGCCGAGCAGACCGAGCACTTCGCCCTTGCCCACGCTGAGCGAGATGTCGGTCAGCACCGCGCGCTTGTCGTAGCTCTTGGCGATCGAGATCACCTCGAGCCCGCCATTGGGCAGCGGGGCGGTCGCGTCGACGTGGGGTGCGTCGGCGTGGGGGGCGGCTTCGGCGATCGGCGCAGCGGTATCCATCGTCCCGGCCATTTAGCATCGCCGCGCCGTCATGAAACCCCCACGGGCGCGATTTGGCAGGATTCGTGCATGGCTTGCGGTGGGCGCATTATGGTTATCGCGCTTGATTGCGGGCGCCGCCTCTGGGATACTCGCCCTCGGATGAGGACAAAGGGAGAAAGCGCATGGTGAAAGCGCTTCGCCGGACTGACGAACACGCCAAGGCGCATCACGCCTCCGGACAGGAGCACGCGCTCGACTGGCGCAAGGGCATGAGCGACAACGTCGCCTATGCGCTTCTGGTCTACACCGGGCTGCAGATTTTCGTGACGGTGCAGGCGATGAAGGGTCTGGGGGGATCGATCCTGCCCTACCTCTCGCTGGTCGTGCTGGTGGCGGGAATTATTCCTGCCTGCCGCTGGTTCGAGAAGCGCTGGCGCGATCTGTCGGACGAGGATGCGGCCGATTCGGCACTGCGCGGCGCCTATCGCCGCGACCAGATGCTGCTGTGGGGCCTCGCGATCCTGCTACCGCTCGTGCTGACCGGGTTCTTCTCGGCAATCGCCGCCGCCTGATCCGTTTCCGGCGATCGAACGCTTTGGCCGCGTGCCTTGCGGCGGGGCGGGGCGCGCCCTAGCTGGGGCGCATGACATCTCCCGATACCGACCGATGATCGACGGGGCGACCGCGCTCGACCGCTGTGCGCGCCTGATCGAGGCCGCACGCCGCCATGGTGCCGACGCCGCCGATGCCGCCGCCCGCGCGCAATCGGCCGAAAGCGTCGGGGTTCGGCTGGGCAAGCTCGAGGATGTCGAGCGTTCCGAAGGCGAGGACATCTCGCTGCGGGTGTTCGTCGGCCAGCGCTCCGCATCGATCGAAACGAGCGATTTCACGGCTGCGGCGCTGGACGATCTCGCCGAACGCGCGGTCGCCATGGCGCGCGTCGCGCCCGAGGATCCGCACGTGGGCCTGGCTGGGGCCGAACTGCTCGATCGCGGCGAATCGCCCGCGCTCGATCTCGAGGACACCGAAGAGCCCGGCCCAGAAACGCTGCGCGCGCGGGCCGAGGCCGCGGAAGACGCGGCGCGTTCTGTCGAGGGCGTCACCAACAGCGAAGGCGCCGCCGCCTCGTTCGGGCGTTCGCTCTTCGCGCTCGCGACGAGCAATGGTTTCGCCCGCGCCTATTCCGCCACGCATCACACGCTGAGCGCGGTGGTGATCGGCGGCGCGGGCTCTGCGATGCAGCGCGACTATGCCCAGCGCAGCACGCGCCATCTTGCGGACCTGCCATCGCCCGAAGAGATCGGTCGTCTGGCGGGCCAACGCACGGTGGCCAAGCTGAACCCGGAGATTCCGCGCGGCGGGCGGATGCCCGTGCTGTTCGACCCGCGCGTCGGTGCCTCGCTGGTCGGCTATCTCGCAGGCGCCATGTCGGGCCCGGCGATCGCGAGCCGGGCGAGTTTCCTGCTCGGGCGCGAAGGCGAGCGCCTGCTCCCCGAAGACATCGACGTGATCGAGGACCCGCACCGCCCGCGCGGCCTGCGCTCGCGCCCGTTCGACGGCGAAGGCCTGGCTTGCGCACCGCGCAAGCTGGTCGATCGCGGCGTGATCGGCGGCTGGCTGCTCAACGTCGCGAGTGCGAACAAGCTGGGCCTGACGCCGACCGGCCATGCCTCGCGCGGCGCGGGGTCGCCGGGTGTCTCGGCGAGCAACCTGCATATCCCGGCAGGTGCGATCTCGCGTGCCGAACTGATGGCCGATGTGGCCGAGGGCGTATTGATCACGGAGATGGCCGGGCAGGGCGTCAACGCCGTCACCGGCGACTACAGCCGCGGCGCGACGGGGTTCCGCATCGTGAACGGCGAGATTGCCGGGCCGATCGCGGAATTCACGATCGCCGGCAACCTGCTCACCATGTTCGCCACTTTGCGTGCGGCGGACGATCTCGAAATGCATCGCTCGGTCAACGTGCCGACCCTGCGGATCGACGGGATGACCGTGGCCGGAGCCTGACGCCCGGCGCCTACTTCGCCGCGTGGCGCTCGATCGCCTCGACCACCAGGCGGCGCGCTTCGGCGGCGTCGCCCCACTTGCCCACGCGCACCCACTTTTCGGCTTCCAGATCCTTGTAGTGGGTGAAGAAGTGCTCGATCTGCTGGAAGATGATCGAGGGCAGGT
>CAMPGP010000224.1 GCA_946885545.1 uncultured Altererythrobacter sp. | reverse complement strand
GCGCGGCGCAGGCCGGCATCGTCGGCTCCGACGTGATCGAGGAGTTCGACTATTCGGACCTCTACGCCCCGGTCGACCTCGACATCGGGCACTGCCGCCTGTCGCTCGCCGCGCCCGCCGACGTGCCCGAGGCGCATGCCGGGGCCAGCCACCTGCGCGTCGCGACCAAGTATCCGAACGTGACCCGCCGCTGGTTCGAGGAGCGGGGCATCCAGGCCGAATGCGTCAAGCTGAACGGCGCGATGGAAATCGCTCCCGCGCTCGGCCTTGCCGGTCGGATCGTGGACCTCGTGTCAAGCGGGCGCACGCTGGCGGAGAACGGGCTGGAGGAGCGCGACGTGATCATGCAGGTCTCCGCCCGGCTGATCGTCAACCGCGCCGCCCTGAAGACCGATCCGCGCGTGGCGGACCTCGTCGAACGCTTCCGCGCGGTCGCCGCCGAGCGCCAGGCCGCCTGATGCGCCGCCTGTCGATCGGCGATGCGGGTTTCGAGGCGGCGTTCGCGCGGCTGGTCGACGACCGGCGCGAGAGCGACCTGGAAGTGCGGCAGGATGTCGCGGAGATCATCGAGCGTGTCCGCCGCAAGGGTGACGCGGCGCTGGCCGAATACTCGCAACGGTTCGACAAGCACCGGCTGGCGAACGAGGACGACTGGCGCATTTCGGCCGAGGCTTGCCGCGAGGCTTACGAGGGGCTGGAGCCTCGACTGCGCGACGCGCTGGAGCTCGCGGCGGCGCGGATCGAGGCCTATCACCGCGACCAGCTGCCCAAGGATCG
The DNA here is from genome assembly GCA_946885545.1 of uncultured Altererythrobacter sp. The sequence goes on along the minus strand of CAMPGP010000224.1, from coordinate 2,694 downwards.
CGACTTCACCGATGATGCAGGCGTGCGGCTCGGCGCGAAGTGGCGCCCGGTCGATGCTGCGGGGCTCTACGTCCCCGGTGGCCGCGCGGCCTATCCCTCTTCGCTGCTGATGAACGCGATTCCGGCGAAGGTAGCAGGGGTCGAGCGGCTGGTGGTGGTCACGCCGTCGCGCAACGGACATACAAATCCGCTGGTGCTCGCCGCGGCGCACATTGCCGGGGTGCACGAGATCTGGCGTATCGGCGGCGCGCAGGCGATCGCCGCGCTCGCCTACGGCACCGAGCGGATCGCGCGGGTCGACGTGATCACCGGCCCGGGCAACGCTTGGGTCGCGGAAGCCAAGCGCCAGCTCTACGGCGTGGTCGGGATCGACATGGTCGCAGGGCCGAGCGAGATCCTGGTGATCGCCGATGCCGACAACGATCCCGACTGGATCGCCGCCGACCTGCTGAGCCAGGCCGAGCACGACCCGACCAGCCAATCGATCCTGATCACCGACGACGCCGCCTTCGCCAGCCAGGTCGAGGACCGGATCGACGTGCAGTCGGCCCAGCTCTCGACCCGCGCGACCGCGCAGGCGAGCTGGAACGACAACGGGGTGACGATCGTGGTCGAGCGGATCGAGCAGGCGGTGCCGCTCGCCAATCGCCTCGCCGCCGAGCACGTCGAGCTGGCGGTCGACGATCCCGAGGCCCTGTTCGCCGGACTGCGCCATGCCGGCAGCGTGTTCCTCGGCCGCCACACGCCCGAGGCGGTCGGCGACTATGTCGCAGGGCCCAACCACGTGCTCCCCACGGGCCGCCGCGCGCGCTTCGCCAGCGGGCTGTCGGTGCTCGATTTCATGAAGCGAACCAGTTTCATCGCGCTCGACCCCGCCTCGCTCGCCGCGATCGGCCCCGCCGCCGTCACGCTGGCCGAGGCCGAGGGGCTGCCCGCGCACGCCAATTCCGTTTCCATGAGGCTCAAGTAATGTCCGCAAGTACGCCCCGGCGCTCGCTCGCCCGCTCCGCCGCGCGGCTCGCCGCGGTCCAGGCGCTCTACCAGCGCGAGATGGAGAAGACCGCGCTCGCCCGCCTGCTCGACGAGTTCCACCAGCACCGCCTCGGCGCGGTGATCGAGGACGAGCAATATGCCGACGCCGAAGTCGCGTTCTTCGACGACGTGGTGTCGGGCGTCGATGCGCGGTGCGACGAGATCGACCTTCTGCTGAGCGAGAAGCTGGCCAAGGGCTGGAGCCTCGCCCGCCTCGACAAGACCATGCTCCAGGTGCTGCGCGCAGGCACTTACGAGCTGATGGCGCGGCAGGACGTCCCGATCGGCACGGTGATCGGCGAATACGTCGACGTGGCCAAGGCCTTCTTCGACGACCGCGAAGCCAAGTTCGCCAACGGCGTGCTAGACGCGGTTGCCAAGCAGGTGCGATGAGCGGCGAGCTAGATTTTGTCGAACTGCTGCGCGGGTTGCCGCTTCATCCGGGCGCCCGCGGCCTGAACGACGATGCCGCGGTGCTGGAAATTGGCGGCGAGACGCTGATCCTGACGCACGACATGCTGGTCGAGGGTGTGCATACGGCAGAAGGCCAGGACCCGGCAGACGTTGCGTGGAAACTGGTCGCGACCAACCTTTCGGACCTTGCCGCCAAGGGCGCGCAGCCGGTGGGCGTGCTCGTCGGCCTGATGCTCGGCGAGGACGACGACCGCTTCGTGGAGGGTCTGCGTGAAGCATTGACGCACTTCCACACGCCACTGCTCGGCGGCGACACCGTCTCCGGCGGACCACCGCGCAGCTGCGGCCTCACCGCGATCGGCCGCGCTACACACGTTCCCGTGCCCTCGCGCAGCAATGCCCGTGTCGGCGATGCGATCTATGTGACCGGAACGCTGGGCAAGGCGCTGGCAGGCTTCGAGGCGTATCAGAAGGGCGATCGGGAGCGCGCCCTGCCCTATCTGCGCCCGACGCCGCTGCTCGCGGCAGGACAGGCTCTCGCGCCCGTGGCGAGCGCGATGATGGACGTGTCCGACGGGCTCCTGCTCGATGCCTGGCGCATGGCCAAGGCGAGCCACGTGACGTTCGAGATCGACCCGGGGTCGGTGCCGATCGCGCTACCCGACGCAAGGCGGGCCGAGGCGCTGCGCTGGGGCGACGACTATCAGTTGCTGTTCACCGCGTCAGAAGCCGAGGAGCTGCCCTTCCCCGCGACCCGCATCGGATCGGTCATCGGCCTGCTCGAAGGCGCCCAGCTCAAGCTGGAGGGGGAACTCGTCCGCCACTGGGAAGGCCTCGGCTACAGCCACGAAACCTAGATTTCGGGGCAGTCGACCCCGCGCTGGCGCAGGATCGGGCGCAACGCGTAATAGGCTTCCCTGGTCCGGTGGCTCGGGATCGCAGGGTAGAGGTGATGCACGTAGTGCGTCTCCATTCCAATCGACCCGATGTGGCCCAGGCGGCTCTTGAAGAAGCGCGTGTTGGTGTAGCGCCCCTGCTCGACGCGTGGATGGTGCGGCGCCCAGCTGAGGTAGAAGCGGATGTAGCTGAGGCCGATATGGCGCGGCAGCCACCAGATCAGCGCCGCCTCGATCGCGTAGCCGCTCCAGGCCATGCCGAACAGCACGGCCATGAAGATCAGCTGGAGCCGGATGGTGTCCTTCAGCGAATCCTCGGCCTCCTTCGTGCCCATTTCCTTGAGGATGCGCT
>CAMPGP010000223.1 GCA_946885545.1 uncultured Altererythrobacter sp. | reverse complement strand
CCCCCACGCCAACCCCCACCCCAAGTTACGTCGCCTTCAATGAGTTCGACAAAGACGTAGACTTCGACACGAGTTGCAACGGTTATTATCGTCCCGCACCGGGTGATGCGCCGGTAAGCCTTACGGACTTGGCGTTTGGGTCCGGCTTGTCGATCGGATATCGCGCTGCGACGGATAGCTATGTCGTCACGGGACAGGAACTTGAATACATCTTTGGGCCCGAGGATCGCCGAACCAGTTCGGACGGTCGGTCTGACATCTATTCTGAAGGTGTCGATCTCACTTTGACGCTCGGTCCGCGCGATGCAGAATATGCACGATCAATGTTCCTTCTCGCCGTATCCAATGCCATCCCGTACCAAATCGTAGAGTGTGTCCTTGGCGTCCCGACGCAGCCAGGCGACTTGCCGGAAGAGGATCGCAGCTATGAAACTCTTTTGCTCGGCGGCAGTGCTAGTCGCAACTCGATGAGCTACGACCTCAGCGCGAGCACCGTGAACGCCTCGTATGATGCGAACGGCAAGACAATCAGTCTGAGGGTCGGCGTTGCCGGCAGACGCACGAGCTATAGTGCGGGAGAACCAGAAGACCCCAATGTCTACACGCTCGGCGAATTCGAAGGCACGGCATCCGTTACTGGTAGCGAAAGCTCTTTTCTGGGAAGCATCTCCAGCCCCGTATCGAGCGAGGTTACCGGCAGTTTCGGTGGAAGCCTGTTTGGCCCACGTGGGCAGGAAGTCGCCCTGGCCTTCAAATTCGGCGGATCGGGTTCAGACGGCGCGCGTTTTTCAGGTCGAGGGACACTCGTGATGCGAGCAGCGAACTAGAACGGAAGCTTACCGACATTCGCGAAAAACGTTCAATCCGCCGTCGCGGGTGCCGCCAGCGGGAAGAACGGGATTCGCACCTCGAGCGGTAGGCCGTCGGCGCGGTGGAAGGTGTAGAAGCCTTCCATCGAGCCGTGCGGGGTCGCGAGCGGGCAGCCGGAGACGTAGTCGTGGCTCTCGCCCGGCGCGAGCACCGGCATTTCTCCGACCACGCCCTCGCCGTCGACGATGTTCACCATTCCGCGCGAGTCGGTGATGCGCCAGTGGCGGGTCATCAACTGGACCTGTTCGCCCGAGCCGTTCTCGATCCGGATGTGATAGACCCAGAACCATTTGCCCGCCTCGGGCTGCGATTGCTCGGGCAGGAAATTGACCGCCACGCGGACGACGATCCCATCGGTGATAGCGGCATGTTGGAACAGCTGTTTCATCGCGCCCAGACTAACGGGAAAGCGGCGCGCGGAAAAGGGCGCTCTTGGCCGTTCGACGCCCGTCAGAGCCCCGCCGCCGCGAGCGCGCGGTCGAGGTCTTCCTTGATATCCTCCACGTCCTCGAGCCCGACGTTGATCCGCAGCAGGCCTTCGGTCACACCCATTTCGGCGCGGGCTTCCGCGGTCATGCCGGCATGCGTGGTGCTGGCCGGGTGGCACATGAGGCTGCGCGCGTCGCCGATGTTGTTCGAGATGTCGATCAGCTCGAGCGCGTCGAGGAGCGCAAAGGCGGTCGCCCGGTCGCCGACATCGAAGGCGAAGATTGGGCCGAAGGCGTCCATCTGCCGCTTGGCGAGCGCATGGCCGGGGTGGCTCTCAAGGCCGGGGTGGAGCACGCGCGGGGCGCGGCCTTCGACCATGCGGCCGAGTTCGAGCGCGCTCTCGCTCTGCCGGTGGGCGCGCAGCGGCAGCGTCTCGAGCCCCTTGTGCACGACCCAGGCGTTGAACGGCGAGAGGTTGGGCCCGGTGTTGCGCTGGAACGGCAGCAGGACCTCGTCGATAAATTCCTGCGTGCCGCAAACGGCGCCCGCGAGCACCCTGCCCTGCCCGTCCATCAGCTTGGTCGCGCTGTAGGCGATCACGTCCGCGCCGAATTCGAGCGGACGCTGGAGCGCAGCGGTGGCGAAGGCGTTGTCGACCACCGTCGTGATACCGCGCGACTTCGCCAGGCCGCAGACGTATTCGAGGTCGACCACGTCGAGCGTGGGATTGGCCGGGGTCTCGAAGAAGAACACCTTGGTATTGGGCCGGATCGCGGCTTCCCACGCGGCGTTGTCGGCGCTGTCGATCACCGTCGTCTCGATCCCGAAGCGCGGGCAGAGATGGTCGACCAGCCAGCGACACGAGCCGAATGCGGCGCGCGCCGCGACGACGTGATCGCCCGCCGAGAGCTGGCACAGCAGCGCCGCAGTCATCGCCGCCATGCCGCTCGCCTGCGCGCGGCAAGCCTCGGCGCCTTCCATCAGCGCGATCCGCTCTTCCAGCATGGCCACGGTCGGGTTCTGGAGACGCGAGTAGGTCATCCCCTCGGCCTCGCCTGCGAAGCGTGCGGCTACGGTTGCCGCATCGTCGTAGGTATAGCCCGAGGTGAGGAATAGCGCCTCGCTCGTTTCGCCGTGCTCGCTGCGCCAGGTGCCGCCGCGCACCGCCTGCGTCGCGGGGCGCCATGTGCGCGTGATCGCGCGGTCCATTCCGGTGGTCTTCTTCATCGCGCGCCGCTCTATCGAGCGCGACGGCGGGCGGCAAGCGACGCGGCGGCCAGTTGGCGGCCGGTCAGGCTTCGCGAGGTGTCGCGCGCCAGCTTCCGCGTTCGTTGCGTTCCATCCGTGTGCGACACCAGCGACATCTTCCGATGAGGTCATCGCCCTGCCAGCGCAAGTTGTCGCGGCGGACCCTGTGTCCTAGTAGTGTGCATAAAATCGGTTGACCCATTAGACAATCTCCATTCGATGCGCCCAAAGGGTAACTGCCCGTTTATCGCATGGCGTCGAGAAATCGCGCACCAGCCCGACCGGGTTTATCTTTAAGCCGCACTTGTTTCAGTTATTGTATGGAAAGGTCAAGTACTTACACTTGCCTCGTCGCAAACTGCGCTCTATCCGTCGAACACAATGGGTGCCGCTCCCGATCATCCCCGAGACCCGATCATGTGGAGCGGATTGTTCGCGATCGGCTTTTTCGTGCTCTGCATCGTGCGTCTCGGAACGCCGGACGCGCCCTATTTCGACGAGATCCACTACCTCCCCGCGGCGCGCGCGCTGCTCGACGGCAGCCAATATCTCAACCGCGAGCACCCGCTGCTCGGCAAGGAGATTATGGCGCTGGGGATCGCATTGTTCGGCGACCACCCGTTGGGATGGCGAATTTTCTCGGTATTTGCCGGAGCCGGCGCGCTCTTTGCCTTCATGCGCGCGCTGTGGTTCGCTACGCTCTCGCGCTACGCCAGCATCGCCTACGGCGTACTGCTTGCAAGCGGGTTCGCCCTGTTCGTGCACAGCCGGATCGCGATGCTCGACATATTCTTCGTCGCATTCTTCGCGCTGGCGCTGTGGCAGTGCGCGGCGGCGGTCCGCGAACCCGAAACCGGGCGTACGCGACTGGCTGTGGCCGGTGTCGCGCTGGGACTCGCGATGGCGGCCAAGTGGAACCCGGTTCCGCTGGCG
>CAMPGP010000222.1 GCA_946885545.1 uncultured Altererythrobacter sp. | reverse complement strand
GCCTGCGATCCGGCGACGACGCTGATCGCGGTGGCGAGCAAGACCTTCACCACGATCGAGACGATGACCAACGCCGCCAGCGCGCTCAAGTGGCTGGCGGAGGGCGGCGTCACCGACCCCTCGGGCCGCGTCGTCGCGCTCACCGCGAGCCCGGAGAAGGCCGTCGAGTGGGGCGTCGACGAAACCCGCGTGCTGCCGTTCCCCGAGAGCGTGGGCGGGCGCTATTCGCTGTGGTCGAGCATCGGATTTCCGGTCGCGATCGCAACCGGGTGGGAGGATTTCGAAGCCATGCTCGCCGGCGCCCAGGCGGTCGACGAGCATTTCCGCGATACCGATGGGCGCGACAACCTCGCCCTGCGCGCGGCTTTCGCCGACCAGTATTACACCAGCGTGCGCGGGTGCCAGACGCGCGCCGTTTTCGCTTACGACGAGCGGCTGGCGCTGTTTCCCGACTACCTCCAGCAACTCGAGATGGAATCGAACGGCAAGCAGGTCACCGCCGATCAGCGCCCCGTTTCCGGCCCGACCGCACCGATCACCTGGGGCGGGGTGGGGACCGACGCGCAGCACGCGGTGTTCCAGCTGCTGCACCAGGGCACGCACCTCGTGCCGGTCGACTTCATCGCGTCGATCGCGCCGGGCGACATGCTCGACCCGGCGCACCACCGCATCCTGCTGACCAACTGCTTCGCACAAGCCGCGGCGCTGATGGCGGGCGACAAGGGCAAGGACCCGGCGCGCCACTTCCCCGGCGACCGCCCGAGCGCGACGATGCTGGCCGACGATCTCGACGCCGCCGCGCTCGGCGCACTGATCGCCTTCCATGAGCACCGGGTGTTCGCCAACGCCGTGCTGCTCGGCATCAATCCGTTCGACCAGTTCGGCGTCGAGCTTGGCAAGCGCATGGCCAGGGAGATCGAGGCCGGCGGCGGTGACTTCGACCCGAGTACCGAGGCGCTGCTGAAAGCGGCGGGGCTGGCATGAAAGCGCTCCTCGCCTCATTCCTGCTCGCCGCTCTCGCCTTTGCCGCGCCCGCCACGGCGGAGGAGCCGCGAACGATCCTGTTCATCGGCAACAGCTTCACCCAGGGCGCGAATTCGGCGGTGCTGCGCTATCGGCCCGACAGCGTCGAGGATCTCAACGACGAGGGTGTAGGCGGCATTCCGGCGCTGTTCGCGAAGTTCGCCGAGCAGGCCGACGTCGCGTGGAAGGTGTCGCACGAATTGCGGGGCGGATCGACACTCGGCTTCCACCTCAACGAGCGCCGCGAGAAGATCGACGCGCCGTGGGATGTTGTGGTGATGCAGCAGTACTCGGTGCTCGACCCCGAGGCACCGGGCGACGTGACCGATACCGCAGCCGACGCGCCCGCACTGGCGCGGATGTTCACCGCGGCCAACCCGAGTGCCGACATCCATCTCATGGCCGCGTGGTCGCGTGCCGACCAGGTCTATCGCGAAGGCGGGCACTGGTACGGCCGCCCGGTCCAGGCCATGGCTCTCGACCTGCGCTACGCGATGAACACGGTCGATGCCGCCTCGCCTGAGATCGACGGGGTGATCCCGGTGGGCGAGGCCTGGAACCGGGCGATGTCCGAAGGCATCGCCGATCCCAATCCCTACGACGGACGGACCTTCGGCAAGATCGATCTGTGGAGCTACGACCAGTATCATGCGAGCGCGGAAGGGTCCTATCTCGAGGCGCTGGTCGTGTTCGGCTACGTCACCGGGGTCGATCCGCGCACATTCGGGCCCAGCGAGCGTGCGGCGCATGAGCTGGGGATTGAGCCGCGCATCGCGCAGGCTCTGCAGCAGGTCGCGGCGCGGCAACTCGGGATGGTCTGACCGCTCGCGCGCCCTGTCGCAGAATCCCGTTGTTCGACGACGATTTCCTGTGGTAATTCCATTCGGTGAAAGAGGGGCCCGAATACTTCCGCACGGCGCATCTGGCAGCGATCGTGGACAATTCGTCCGATGCGATCGTGTCGAAGGACCTCGACGGGATAGTGCTGAGCTGGAACGGCGCGGCAGAGCGGCTGTTCGGCATTTCCGCGCAGGAGATGATCGGCAGCTCGATCCGCCGCGTGATCCCGGGCGATCGCCAGGGCGAGGAGGACGCGATCCTCGCCAGGATTCGCGCGGGCGAGCGCGTACCCAAGTTCGAGACGATGCGGCTGACCGCAGATGGGACCCAGATCCCGGTGTCGATCACGGTCTCCCCGATTCGCGATTCCGAAGGGCGGATCGTGGGCGCTTCGAAGATCGCGAACGACTTGCGCGAACAGGCGCATCTGCGCAGCGAGCTTGACCGGAGCCGGCGCGAATTCGAGGCGCTGGCCAACAACATTCCGCAACTCGCCTGGATGGCCGACGGCGAGGGCTCGCTGTTCTGGTACAACCGCCGCTGGTACGACTACACCGGCACCACGCTCGAGCAGATGAAGGGCTGGGGCTGGCGCGAGGTCCATCATCCCGACCACGTCGACCGGGTGGTCAAGAGTGTCCAGTATTCGTGGGACACGGGAGAGCCGTGGGAGGACACCTTCCCGCTGCGCGGCGCCGACGGCGAGTACCGCTGGTTCCTGTCCCGCGCCCGGCCGATCCGCGACGATGCGGGCGAGGTGATCCTGTGGTGCGGCACGAACACCGACATCACCGAAGAGCGGGAGAAGAACGAGCGCATCCGGCTGCTGATGAACGAAGTGAACCACCGCGCGCGCAACATGCTGGCGACGATCCAGGCGATCATCCATCGCACCGTGGGCGCGACGGACAAGGCGCTCACCGACGGGTTGCTGCGGCGGATCAGGGCGCTGTCGGCGAACCAGGACTTGCTGACGAGCGAGGACTGGCACGGCGCCTCGATCGAGGCGATCGCCAGGTCGCAGATACTCCACGTCAGCGACGTGTCGGAAGACCAGGTCTCGATCGAAGGTCCCTCGGACCTCAAGCTGAAGCCGGTCGCGGCCGAGGCGTTCGGGCTCGCGGTCCACGAACTGGCGACCAACGCGGCCAAGTACGGGGCGCTTTCGGCCTCGACCGGCCGTGTCGATCTGACCTGGGGCATGGTCAATACGGACGCGGGCCGTCGGCTCGAGATCGAATGGCGCGAGAGCGGTGGGCCGACCGTCGCCCCGCCAAGCCGCACCGGCTTCGGCACCATCATCATCAAGCGAAATCCCGAGATGGCGATGGGCGCCAGGGTGACGCTCGAATATCCGCCCGATGGGGTGACGTGGCGGGTCGAGGCGCCGGAAAGCGCGCTGGCCTGATCCGTGCAGCTCTACAAGCCACTGAATTTGCTTGCTAACCGTCAATTCGATTGACTTGGTTCGATTTCGTCGCCACATGGTGGCCATCGAAACGCATGGCAGCGTGAACCGGCGGCTAAAGAAAACATCCGCCTCGGCCGCGTTTCGGTCTTTCCCAACGGACTTCCCTATTCACGCGGGCGGTTGAAACCCTCCGCGAACGCGTGCGCCG